>NZ_JAJDMK010000032.1:0-24186 GCF_020593575.1 Holdemanella sp. DFI.5.55 | reverse complement strand
TTATTGTACGCTATTTCTCGTCAAAAATCAACCATTTGTTGTGACAGAGCCAAAGAAAAAAATAGATTGTTCATCGGCAGAGTTTTTGACGATTGATGAAGGTTTATGTGTTCAAATCATGCACTTAGGATCTTTTGATGATGAACCAGCTACAGTTGCACTTATGGATGAATATTTAAAACAAAATGGATATGCGAATGATATGAATAGTCAAAGACTACATCATGAAATATATTTGTCGGATGCAAGAAAGGTTACACCGGAAAAATGGAAAACAGTCATTCGACATCCTATAAGAAAGATTTATATAAATTAGAATTTACCTATTGAGACATAGAGCTAAAAATAGAAATTTAACTTGACGTATTGCTTTATATCCTTTAAAATATCAATGTTGCAAACTCCGTGTATGGACTTGCAACCGCCCAGAAAAGGTTTTAAGTTGAAAATTCACACCTTGATGGCGAGTATCAAGCTAAATGTGAAAAAAAGAATGAATAGGAGGTGCACACATGTACGCAATTATCGAAACTGGTGGAAAACAGATCCGTGTTGAAAAGGATGCTGTTATCTTCGTTGAAAAATTAGAAGCTAACGAAGGAGACACAGTTACATTTGACAAAGTATTATACGCTAATGGAAAATTTGGTAAACCATTCGTAGAAGGTGCAAAGGTAACTGGTGTTGTTGAAAAACAAGGCAAAGGAAAGAAAATCACTATTGTGAAATATAAAGCCAAAAAATCTTCAACACGTCGTAAACAAGGACACCGTCAACCTTACACTCGTGTAAAAATTGAAGCTATCGAAGCTTAATTATGATTAAAATTAAAATTGCTAGAGATGAACATGGGATTTCATTGATCTCTATGCAGGGACATGCTGAGTATGATCAGTATGGAAAAGATATCGTCTGTTCTGCAGCCAGTACCATTATTATTGGTGGTATTAACGCAATCGCACAGCTTGGCTATTTAAGTTTCATTTCTTATAAAGTAGATGCAGGGGATGTTGAATTAGAAATAAACAATACGGAATGTACTGAACTACAAATCATATTGAATACGCTATTGGTTCAGTTTCAAAGTATTGAAGAGAGTTATCCTAAATACATACAAGTACAGGAGGTGTAAAAAATGTTATTAAAATTAGACTTACAGTTATTCGCTTCTAAAAAGGGAGTTGGTTCTACAAAGAACGGTCGTGATTCTCATTCAAAACGTTTAGGAGCTAAATTAGCTGATGGACAATCTTGTCACGCAGGAAGCATTATTTATCGTCAACGTGGAACAAAAATTCATCCAGGAACTAACGTAGGACGTGGTGCTGATGATACATTGTTCGCATTAGTTAACGGTGTTGTTAAATACGAACGTCTTGGTAAAGATAAAAAGAAAGTTTCTGTTTATCCACAAGCTTAACAAGTGTGAAATTTAAGATCCCGTTGCTGGGATCTTTTTTAATGAGAAAGAAAGGAGGGTATATATGTTTGTAGATCAGGTCAAAGTTCATATAAAAGCAGGTAAAGGTGGAGATGGTTTAGTAAGTTTTCGCCATGAGAAATATGTTGCCTATGGTGGACCTTTTGGAGGCGATGGAGGTAACGGTGGAAATGTCATTTTTGAAGCCGATCCAGGAATGACAACACTTTTAGATTTACGGTATCACCGTAAGGTGATCGCTACTCCGGGTGAAAAAGGTAAAAACAAAAAGATGCATGGAGCCAATGGAGAACATAAAGTAGTAAAAGTTCCATTAGGAACGATTGTAAAGAGAAGTGATAATAATCAAGTACTTGCTGACTTGACAAAACCACATCAACGACAAGTTGTAGCACATGGTGGTCGTGGAGGTCGTGGTAACTGGCATTTTAGATCAAGCCACAATACAGCACCAAAATATGCAGAACAAGGTGTATTGGGTGAAGAATTTGATTGTATTGTAGAACTAAGAGTACTTGCCGATGTTGGATTGGTAGGATTTCCTAGTGTAGGAAAATCCACATTCCTAGATGCCGTTAGTAAAGCGCGCCCAGAAATTGGAGATTATCCATTTACGACAATCACACCAAATGTTGGAGTTGTTCAAACGGGTGATGGCAGAAGCTTTGTGCTAGCCGATTTACCAGGACTTATTGAAGGAGCAAGTGATGGTAAAGGTTTAGGTCACCAGTTCTTGCGTCACATTGAAAGATGTCGTGTTATTATTCACGTTATTGATATGGGTGCAGAAGATGGAAGAGATCCATTAAATGATTATGAAGTCATTAATAATGAGTTGAAGTCTTATCAGATTCGTTTATTGGAAAGACCACAAATTGTTGTTGCAAATAAAATGGATATGGAAAATTCCGAAGAAAATGTTCGTCGTTTTAAAGAAAAATATCCAGATATCCCAGTATATGAAACAACAACGATTATTCATGAAGGCTTAGAGCCGGTACTAAGAAAAGCCGCCGATCTTCTTGCGACAACACCAGTATTCCCAATTACGGAAGATACAGGTGAGACAGGTGTTATGTATACATTTGAAGAGAAGAAGAAAGACATCATTATTGAAAAAGAAGAGGATGGCGTATGGAATGTTTCAGGTCCTAGACTTGAGCGTGTATTTGACATCAATAAGTTGAATACAGAAGAAGACTTCTATCTATTTGCCAATAAAATGCGTTATCTTGGAATTGATACAGCTTTAAGAGAAGCTGGATGTCAAGATGGAGATACAGTACGTTTATTAGGCTTTGAATTTGAATTTATTGAAAACTAAGGTTACACATTGTGTAGCCTTTTCTTTTGGTGTGGTATAATGCTTCTGAGGTGTTTTTTTTATGAAATGTATTTCGTGGAACGTAAATGGGATTCGTGCCGTATTAAAGAAGGATTTTGTGGAAATTCTTTATGCTTTGGACGCAGATATTTTCTGTATTCAAGAAACGAAGGCACAACCCGATCAAATTGAAGTGGATTGTGAATTATATCCGTATCAATATATAAATAGCGCACAAAGAAAAGGCTATAGTGGAACAATGATTTTCTGTAAAGAAGAACCAGTGTCGGTTCGTTATGGAATGGATATGGAAGAACATGATACAGAAGGAAGAGTGATTACGCTTGAATATCCTGCATATTATGTTGTGACTGTTTATACACCAAATTCAGGAGATGGGCTAAAGCGTTTAGATTATCGTATGGAATGGGATAAAGCGTTTAGTACCTATTTAGAATCATTGGATAAACCAGTTATGGCTTGTGGTGATTTTAATGTGGCCAATGAAGAGATCGATATTAAAAATCCAAAGACAAATCATAAGAATGCAGGTTTTACAGATGAGGAAAGAGATAGCTTTAAGAAGTATTTATTGTCTCATTTTGTAGATACATACCGTACTTTGTATCCTGAAAAAGTGGAATATTCTTGGTGGAGTTATCGCTTTAAGGCTCGCGAAAAGAATGCGGGATGGAGAATTGATTATTGGTTGGTATCACCGGAATTAAAACATAAAATTGTGGATGCCAAGATATTGACGGATGTATATGGTTCCGATCATTGTCCTGTAGAATTAGATGTTGAGGTGTAATATGATTGCGTTTGTGAACGGCGTTGTAAGAATTATTCGAAGTGATCGTGTTGTATTGGATGTGCAGGGGGTAGGCTACGAAGTTTATCTGGCAAATGCCTTAAGTCAAAAAATGGGAGATGAATTGTTTCTTTATACGTATCAACATGTACGTGAGGATGCAATCTTGTTGTTTGGCTTTTTAAAAGAAGAAGACTATGAAGTGTTTATGCGTTTGATCAATGTGAAAGGCATTGGTCCTAAAACAGCACAGACTATGTTGTCGGTATGTTCGGGAAAAGAAATGATTGAAGCCATTGAAAATGATGATATCAAAAAACTTAAGTCTTTACCTGGTATTGGTGCAAAAACGGCAGGACAAATTGTTCTAGATCTAAAAGGTAAGTTTGTATCTTTGGAAACCAGTGATGGTGCTACATCAAATCCAGTGTGGGGCCAAGTTCAGGATGCGCTTTTATCACTTGGATATAAGACAAATCAATTAACGAAAATTAAAAAGGAATTAGAAAATACAGAATTAGGAGAAGATGAAATGCTAAGACAAGCATTGATCTTACTCGCAAAAAGAAATGGAGTATAAGATAAATGCCTAGAGATGTAGATGGAAATTTACAAGAGTGCGATAACTTTGAAAAGACGTTGCGTCCGCAAAGTTTAAATGAATATATTGGGCAATCAGAATTAAAAGAAAATCTAAATGTGTTCATTCATGCGGCAAGATCTAGAAATGAAGCTTTGGACCATGTTTTATTCTACGGCCCTCCTGGACTTGGAAAAACAACATTGGCATATATTCTTGCTAATGAAATGCATGGAAATCTTAAAACAGCCAGTGGTCCTTCGATTGAAAAAAGTGGAGATCTAGCTGCGATTCTTACGACGCTTGAACCAGGAGATGTCTTATTTATTGATGAGATCCATCGCTTACCGAAACAAGTAGAAGAAGTGTTGTATCCAGCTATGGAAGATTATTGTCTAGATATTGTGGTAGGTAAAGATTCGGCTACGGTACACAATATCCGTATTAATTTACCACCTTTTACACTTGTTGGTGCCACAACTCGTGCCGGAGATTTAAGTGCTCCTTTACGTGATCGTTTTGGAATCATTTCCCAATTGGAGTACTATAATTTATCGGACTTAGAAAAAATTGTTTATCGTACAAGTTGTGTTATGAATACGGAAATTGATAAAAATGCTGTCACAGAAATAGCCTTACGCTCACGTGGGACTCCACGTATCGCAAACCGTTTGTTTAGACGTGTGCGTGATTTTGCACAAGTCTATAATGAGGGTGTGGTTTCAAGTGAAATTGCCAAAACAGCTCTAGACCGACTTCGTGTGGATCATTTAGGTTTGGATGCGGTTGATCACAAATACTTAAAGGGTATTATTGAAAGATTTAAAGGAGGTCCCGTCGGGCTTGAAGCAATCGCATCAAGTATTGGAGAAGAGCCGATGACACTCGAAGATGTATATGAGCCCTATTTATTACAGATTGGTTTTATCAATCGTACACCAAGAGGAAGAATTGTAACGCCTAAAGCGTATGAGCATCTTCAAATTCCTTATCAGAAAGAATTGTTCACAGATTAATAGTCTGTGAACATTTTAATATATGGTATAATAATTAACATGGAACAAATGACAGAATTAACAAAAAAAGTATTAGAATTTTTAGAGCCCGATACATCAAAATGGGAATATTGGACAACGAGTCAGCCTCTAAACTCAATTTCTGAATCTGCATGTATGGAAAGGTTTAAAAAGCGTATAGCACAAGCTGTTTCGAATTGTGAAAAAGTAATCGTTGCCGGTGACTATGATTGTGACGGTATCAGCGCAACAACCATTATGGTTTCAGGATTAAGACAACTAGGTCTTGAGTGTGGTTTCTATATTCCAGACCGGATCAAAGAGGGGTATGGATTAAGTGAGGCGACAGTTACACTCGCACACAAAAAAGGTTACTCTTTGATAATTACAGTGGATAATGGAATTAAAAGTACCCAAGCTTTAGCGTTGGCTAAAGAATTGGGTATGGATGTAATTGTAACTGACCATCATACAATGGATGAAGAGGTGAATTGCGATATTGTAGTGCATCCAACATTGATGGAATCTTGTTTTGAAACATTATGTGGAGCTGGTGTTGCCTATGAATGTATGCGTGTATTAGGAGTTGACAATGACTATCTTTTACAGCTAGCAGGCCTTGCGAGTATTTCAGATATGATGATTGTGAAAGGGCAGACGCGTGCTTTAATTCAAAATGCTTTACGTTTGATGAATCAAACGCATGAAAAACATATATTTTCATTAGCTACCGATCGTGAGGTAAATGAAACGAGTATTGGTTTTCAGGTGGTCCCAAAATTAAATGCGATTGGAAGATTAAGTAATCTTGCGAATGTGAACAATGTCGTTCGTTATTTTTTAGCGCAGGATGATGAGAGTATTTTTACGTTGGGTCAGCAGATTACACAGATCAATACGATTCGTAAACAATTATCGGATCAGATGCAAAAAACAGCTTTGATGAAGTGCAAAGGCAATGAAGATATCTTTATGATTGAAGATGCAAGCTTTCATGAGGGAATCATTGGTTTAGTTGCTGGATCGATTTGTGCTAGCTTTAATAAGCCTTGTATTGTCTTGGCAAAAAATGAGCAGGGGTATAAGGCAAGTATGCGAAGTCCAGAGGGCTTTAACTGTATGGATTTTTTAGGTGAATATCCACATTTTGTGACGTTTGGCGGACATGGAAATGCAGCTGGTTTTTCTTTGAATCTAAATGAATATGATTTGTTTGAAAAATTTATTCATACACGTATCAAGGAATATACGTATAGTGTAAAGAAGAAAAATACATTAGTCATAGATGATGAAGAATTAAGCTTAAAAACCATACAATCTTTAGATATACTTAGACCGTTTGGCCCAGGTTTTGTGTTTCCTAGTTTTGAAATCGTTCAGCCAAAAATTAAAAGTTTATATGATTTTCAAAATCATAAACATCGCAAGTATACTTTAGATTCTGGCTTGCAGTGTATGCGGTTTAACCAGAGTGAAGCGGAGTATAAAAAAAGTGTAAATGCGATTTATTCATTTATTGGAACTGTTCAAATCAATCAATATCAGGGTCGTAAACAGGTAAATTTTGTGATTGATGAGATTGTATATGCGTAGTAAAATGGAATCAATTAGAAAGAGGTTTAGTATGGATTTAAAAGATTATATTGAGAGTATTCCAGGATTTCCTAAGGAAGGAATCGTTTTTAGAGATGTAACACCTATTCTACAAAACGCGAATGCGATGCGTTATTGTGTAGATCAATTCAATGACTTTGTGAAAAGTATTGGTGCCGATGTTGTGATTGGCCCAGAAGCTCGTGGTTTCTTATTTGGTGTGCCAGTAGCTTTAGAGAATAATGTTGGTTTTGTGCCAGTTAGAAAGCCAGGAAAACTTCCTAGAGAAACAGTGAATGAAACGTACGATCTAGAATATGGTCAAGATGAGCTTTGTATCCATGCGGATGCCATTTTACCTGGACAAAAAGTTGTGATTATCGATGATTTATTGGCTACAGGAGGTACTGTAGAAGCAATTATTAAAATGGTTGAGCGTATGCAGGCAAGTGTTGTCGGTGTAGCTTTTGTGATCGAATTGGATGATTTAAAAGGAAGAGAAAAATTTAAAGATATTCCAGTGTGTGCTTTAACACATTTTGAGGGAGAATAAAGAATTTAATTTAGGAAAGGGGGCGCAGTGATTATGAGTCAGAAAAAGCAAGTTACTTTTGAAGAGTGCATGGAGAATGTACAGACATATATAAAACGCCCAGAAAATATTGAGTTGATACAAAAGGCATATGATTTTGCCTATGAACACCATAAAGTGCAGTTTCGTAAAAGTGGAGAGCCTTATGTCATTCACGTAATTCAGGTGGCGAATACATTAGCGTTAATGCATTGTGGCCCTAAAACGATTGCGGCTGGTCTTTTACATGATACGGTAGAAGATTGTGAAGGCATAACCACAGATACGATTATAGAATTGTTTGGTGAAGAAATCGCAACTTTGGTGGATGCAGTTACAAAAATTGGTGCCATCAAGTTTAAAGATGAAGAAGAATATCTGGCTAGCAATCATCGTAAGTTGTTTATTGCGATGGCCAAAGATATTCGTGTCATCTTGATTAAATTAGCGGACCGTCTACATAACATGCGTACGTTGCAGTATATGCGTCCGGAAAAACAAAAGAAGATTGCGCGTGAAACTTTGAGCGTATATGCACCGATTGCACACCGTTTAGGTATCAGTGAAATAAAAAACGAGTTGGAAGATTTGTCTTTTAAATACTTGGATTATAAGAAGTATGAGGAAATCAAAGGGTTGGTAAAACAACGTGAAAGTGATCGTAATAGTCAAGTTCAAGAAATGATTTCGGATATTGAATCGATTTTACAAGAGTATAATATTCAATATCGTATTTTTGGCCGTTCTAAACATTTCTATAGCATCTATAAAAAGATGGTTACAAAAAACAAGCGTTTTGAAGAAATTTTAGACTTATTAGCAATTCGTATTATTACAGATTCAGTGGTGCATTGTTATGAAATATTAGGTTATATTCATGCCAAATATAGACCGATTCCTGGTCGTTTTAAAGATTATATTGCGATGCCAAAAGCCAACATGTATCAGTCTTTGCATACGACGATTGTAGAGCCGGAACATGGTAATATTTTTGAAATCCAGATTCGTACTGAAGAAATGGATGCGATTGCCGAACGAGGTGTTGCAGCGCACTGGAAGTATAAAGAAAATCGTAATTATGCGCCTGAGTATGAACAAAAAGAGATTGAGGATAAACTTTCTTGGTTTAGAGATTTCTCTATGATGACCGATGAAGAGAGTGAAGATCCACTTGAATATATGAATGTACTTCAAAAAGATATTTTTGAAGCAAATGTATATTGTTTAACCCCTAGAGGTAAAGTTATTGCGTTACCTACAGGTTCTTGTCCAATCGATTTTGCGTACAGAATCCATACGGAGGTTGGTAATAAAACGGTTGGTGCTAAAGTCAATGGAGCTATTGTACCTTTGAACACGCCATTAAAAACGGGAGATGTTGTTGATATTTTAACTAACAACAACTCTGTAGGTCCAAGTGCAGACTGGATTAAAATTGTTAAGAGTGGGCATGCACGAAATAAGATTCGTACTTTCTTACAAAAACAAGAGCAGCAGTCACGCAAGGACAGCATTAAGCTAGGTCAATCGATGCTTGAAGATGAGTTTAGACGTTTGAAGCTGGATTCAAAATTAATGGAAACAAAACGTTTAGAGTCGATTTTAACATCTTTGTCATTTAAGAGTGTGGATGATCTATATGTAGGTATTGCGATGAAGCGTGTATCATTGCAGTCCATTGTGGATCGTTTGGTGAAGAATCGTTCGAATATGTTGGAAGATCAGGAAATTATGAAGATCTACAATAAGCAGCCATCTCACCAAGTGAAACATTCAAATTGTGGTGTTGTTGTTCCAGGTGTTGATACAATTGCGGTTTCTTTGGCAAATTGTTGTCGACCTATTCCGGGTGATCCAATTATTGGATATATTTCTAAAGGCCAAGGTGTGAAGGTCCATAGGGCGGATTGTCCAAATATCTTGAATGAAAAGAAACGTCTGATTCCTGTTCAATGGGAAGAGGGCTTAGATGAAAAACAATATGAAGTCAATTTGGTGGTTCATAGTGATGATCGTAACTACTTATTGAGTGATATTGTGACAACTTTGCAGCAGTGTAATGTCTATTTAAAACATGTAGATTCGGCTGTGGATGAAGGAAATTTAGAGGCAACCACAAAACTAACGGTTGAAGTAAAGAATGCAGCGCATCTACAAAATTTAATTGCGAACTTAAAAAAAGTACGAAGCGTCAATGAAGTCATTCGTACAATTCAATAGGAAGGTATTTTAGTACCTTCCTAATTTTTTTAGTATTTCAATTTTGATATAAAGAATACGCGAAACAATTTCTCTTATAATGTGTTTTGGTTTTAAATCTTTAAACCAGGCACAGCCATAATCTGAAAAGAATTGCTTGGCAATTGCACAAGCTCTTTTGGCGTGCGTTTGGGATGCCAGAATGAGCACATCTTGCTCTTGAATATATTTTTTAGATAACTTGAAGTTTTCAAAGGTATTTCTTGCGTGTGTTTCAAGAATGGTCGGGATTTCCACTCTTTTCCTTATGTAAGTATTCATAACTTCAGCTTCTACATACTCATTCTTTACATTTGACCCAGAGATAATTAACGTACCATATAGCCCCTTTTTATACATGTCAATCGCAAGATTGCATCTTTTGATTTGACTTGAAGACATGGTTCCATCATCATGAGCAGGACATCCAAGTAATAATGCGTACGTATAGTGTTTCTTCTGCTTTGGGATAAAAGGAAAAAAATAGATGTATATACATACAAGAAGGATTAAAATGCATATACTAACGATCATAATAAATCACCTTTCTTGCCTTAAACGAATCAAAAGATAAATATTGACTCTTGAGTTCAATGTCTTGTAGAAATTTAGGCAATTCTTTAAATTTTGTGATGACACGTTTACCTTTTAAATATTCTTGTCCTATAGAATCAAAGCCTGCTACAATAACTTGATTGAAATGGTTGTTTTCTTGCATCTGTGCTTTTGTGATTTGAAGTAAAATGAACATACAAGTTCTTTGAATGCGTGCTTTTGTGTATGTTTTAGAAATGGATGCCAATAGAAAATCTTCCCAATTCAAATATTTTTTGGCATTTTCTTTTAAGCGATATTCAATGCCTTCATTAACTAGAAAGTATGTGGATAAAGTACGTGTGTCAGTTAAAAGTAAGAATTTTCTTAGATATGGATAATACGTATCCCATGTTTGGCTTGAATTAAAATAGGCATCATTGAATTGAGAAATGCCTTCAAGGTATTCTTTGCGTGTTTGCGTAGCACTTTTAAAAGAATCATTACGAGCAATTGTGCAAGGGGTAATACCGTATTTCTCGCATTGTTTGATATATTGAATGCCTAAGATATCATTAGGACGAATATTTTTGGTGTATAGATTTTGATTCATGCTTAAAGATGGAACCACTTGAGTAGATTCCATTTGTTTCGAATATTCTTTTAGAGTGCTGATGTTGTTTGTTTCAGAACCGAAACAGATTTGATCAATATGTAATTGACTTAAAGACTCAACAGCGTATTTGGCAAAGTAATCCGCACTTTGTGCTGCATAACAAGGAGGAAGCTCAATGACTAGATTGCATCCGGCTTCGAGGGCTAGTTTAGTTTTATCTTGCATAGTTAATAGGCTAAAAAGGCCTCGCTGTGTAAAATGATTGGAAACAATCGCAATTAAACAATCACATTGTGTTAATTCTTTCGTTTTTTTGATATGATAGATATGTCCTTGATGAAAAGGATTATATTCTGTAATAATTCCACATGTTTTCATATTCACTATGATATCAAAATCTTTTTCTTGTGGAAATATTGACTTTATCAATTACTTTTATTATAATATCAAATGCGACATGAGGTGAAGATCGTGAAATTTAATAGAAAAGACTTCTTAAATGCAAAAAACCATATTATTGAAATTGATGAGTGGATTGCGGTTGAAGAAAACGATCTGCTTCATCATACTTCTGTCAAGTCTATTCCAGATGTACATGTTACGGGTGCATTAGAGTTTGACGGAATGAATTTCGTATCGAGTGATTTGAGAATGGATGGAACGATGATTGTTCTAGATTCCATCACAAACGAAGATATTGATTTTCCATTTGAGGCGGAGTCGCAACAAACGTATTCTTTTGTTCCTGTACAGGATGCAGAAGATCAGGAAATTATCGTGGTGAAAAAAGAGACAATCGATATTAACCCAGAGATTTTCCAGGCGATATTATATGAGGCTCCAATGAGTATCACTCGTTTACCTCGAGATCAATATCCAAAGGGAGATGGTTGGCAGCTTTTATCGGATCAAGATAAAGAAGAGCCAAAAATTGATCCACGATGGGAAAAACTAAATGATTTCAAACTGGATGATGACTAGGAGGTGCAAGCATGGCAGTTCAACAGAGAAGAAATTCAAAGACACGTAAAGCAAAACGTAGAACACATTACAAATTGGTGAAACCAGCGTTGACTCGTTGTCCAAATTGTGGTGAATATAAACTTGCTCACAAGATGTGCTCTTGTGGCGAATACAACGGCAAACAAATCGTTGAAAAGTAAAAATGTAGCCAGGATTTCCTGGCTTTTTCTGTAGTATGGAGGATAGTATGATCGAGATTTTAAAATCGATATTGTATGGTATTGTTGAGGGGATTACCGAATGGCTTCCAATTAGTTCAACAGGACATATGATTTTATTAGAAGAAATCATGCCTATGAATGTATCAAAATCATTCTGGGGTATGTTTCTTGTCGTAATCCAGTTAGGGGCCATTCTTGCGGTTGTTGTTTTATACTGGAATAAAATTTTCCCATTTAGAAAAAATAAAGAAGGAAAATATACTTCTGTGAAATCTATCTGGATCTTATGGTCTAAGATTTTAGTAGCTACAATTCCTGCGGCAATTATTGGTTTGGCATTGGATGATTGGATCGATGCACACTTATATAATGGCTTTGTCGTAGCGATTATGTTGATTTTAGTGGGTGTTGCGTTTATTTATATTGAAAACCGTAATAAAGATATGTGTCCTAGTGTAAATAGTTTATCTGCTTTATCTTATAAAGATGCATTGATTATTGGCTTGTTTCAAGTTGTGGCAGCTGTACTTCCAGGAACTTCAAGATCAGGGGCTACAATTGTTGGTGGATTGATGATTGGTGTTGGTCGTGCAGTAGCTGCAGAATTTACTTTTTTCTTAGCGATTCCAGTTATGTTTGGAGCGAGTCTATTGAAGTTGGTGAAATTTGGGTTTGCGTTTAGTGTTCTAGAATTCTTTATTCTAGTGATTGGTATGGTTGTGGCATTTTTTGTATCTATTTTTGTGATTCGCTTCTTAATGTCATACATAAAAAAACACGATTTCAAAGTATTTGGATGGTATCGAATCGTATTAGGTGCATTTGTTTTGATCTTCTTTGCGATTCGTGCTTTATTATAAGATGTTTGTCTAGGCAAACATCTTTTATTTTGGATGTTGAGTTGATAGACTTTATACCTGTTTTCGTGTATAATATTTTTGGTTTTACCTAGAACAAAGGACGAAAAGGAGGAAATAGTATGGATGTACTATGGATCGTTTTGTCTGGTGTCGCAGGTCTTGCGATTGGATCTGGCTGTATGGTCGGACTTTCCAAAGCAGGTTTAAATAAGAATCAGCAAAAAGCAGAACAGATTTTAAAAGAAGCTCAAAATGAAGCGGAATCACGTGTAAAACAAGCTGTGTTAGACGGAAAGACACAGGCTCATGATTTGCGCGTAGAAGCTGAAAAAGAAATTAAAGAACGTAAACAAGAATCAATGGAATTAGAGAACAAGTTATTGCGTAGAGAAGATAACTTGAATTTTCGTGATGAAGCGTTAAATCAAAAAGAGCGTCAGATTAATGAAAAGATGAAAAGTGTTGCTGACAAACTGACATCATTAGACGAAAAAGAGAAGAAATTACAAGAAGAAATCGACAAACAAGTTGTCGTTTTAGAAAGTGTTGCCAAAATGTCAAGCCAGGCAGCAAAAGATGAATTATTTGCGATTGTGGAAAAGAAAATGGAACATGAAACAATTGCGTATATCAAAGATAAAGAGGATGAGGCAAAGGCTACTGCCAATGAAAAAGCGCAGAATATCATTGCCTTAGCTATTGAGCGTATGTCTCAGCAGGAAACTCAAGAAAAGACAGTCAGTGTTGTTTCTTTACCTGGTGAAGAAATGAAGGGACGTATCATTGGTCGTGAAGGACGTAATATTCGTTGTTTTGAACAGGCAACAGGTGTTGAATTAAACATCGATGATACTCCAGATTTGATTACAATTACATGTTTTAATCCAGTACGTCGTGAAGTGGCTCGTTTAGCTTTGGAACACTTGATTCGTGATGGAAGAATTCAACCGGGACGAATTGAAGATGTTGTTAAGAAATACCAGAATGAAATTGATCAAGAGATCATGAAGGCTGGTGAGGAAGCTATCTTTAAATTGGGGATTGGTCGTATTGATCGTGAAATTGTAAAATTGATTGGTACATTAAAATATCGTTATTCTTATGGACAAAATGCTTTGCAGCATTCTATGGAAGTTGCTTATATCGCTGGATGCATGGCAGCTGAACTTGGATTGAATCAGCAAATTGCCAAACGTGCTGGATTGTTGCACGATATTGGTAAGGCATTGAATATTGAGCAGCAAGATGGATCTCATGTTGAATTGGGATACAAGTTCTGTAAGAAGCATGGTGAAAAAGAAATTGTGTTAAATGCGATCCACTCACACCATGGGGATGTAGAACCTAGGTTCTTGACTAGTCATTTGGTTATCGCAGCAGATACAATTAGTGCTGCAAGACCTGGTGCACGTAAAGAAAGTGCTCAGGCTTATATCAACCGTCTTGAAAACTTAGAGAAAATTGCAAATGGATTTGAGGGTGTTTCAAATGCGTTTGCGATTCAGGCAGGTCGTGAAATTCGTGTACTTGTAAATCCAGAACACGTGGATGACTTGACTTGTGTAAAATTAGCTCGTGATATTCGTGATAAGATTGAATCTGAATTGACATATCCAGGTCAAATCAAAGTTAATGTTATTCGTGAGACACGTGCCCAGGAATACGCAAAATAAAAATGTCGGGCTTTAGTCCCGACTTCAATTTTTTAGTTTGGTAAATGAATTACGGTAAGCCTACACTTACTAAACTGTCTTGATTCACTACTTGGTTATAGTTATAATTTGAGTATAAATTAATAAACAAGGAGGAAATAACAATGGCAGTAAATATCGATAAAGATGCTTGCATCGGATGTGGTGCTTGTGTAGGAGGATGCCCTGTAGGAGCTCTTTCATTAGACGATGAAGGAAAATCAGTTTGTGACGAAGGAACTTGCATCGACTGCGGTTCATGCGTAGGAACTTGCCCTGTTGGAGCAATCAACCAGTAATTCAAATTTTAACACATTTGCCAAGCTTAGTGCTTGGCATTTTTTTTCGAAAGGAGATCACATGAAACAAAAACCAGGATGGGTATTACCCGATTTAAAAGAAGCACAAAAGCGTACTACAAATACAATAGATCGTATTGATACATTTAATATTCCTGAAGCGGCTCGTATGATGGGAAGAGGAAAAAAATATTTTATTTCTACATATGGCTGCCAGGCTAATGAGCGTGATAGTGAAACATTGGCTGGTATTTTAGATGAACTAGGATTTGTACCTAATGAAACGGCTGAAGGCAGTGATGTCATAATTATCAATACTTGTGCAATTCGTCAAAATGCGGAAGAAAAAGTATTGGGTGAGATTGGTAACTTCAAACGTTTATATCGCGAAAACAAAGATCTTGTGATTGGTGTTTGTGGATGTATGGCACAAGAGGAAGGTTTAGTTGAAACTTTATTAACGAAATATCCTCAAGTTCGTTTATTGTTTGGAACACACAATATTCAAGAGCTTCCTAGCATGCTTTATAGTTGTATGGTTGAGGGTAAAAAAGTTGTAAAGATTTACTCTAAAGAAGGAGAGGTTTACGAAAATCTACCGGTACACCGTTTTGGAACATTCAAGGCTTGGGTCAATATTATGTATGGTTGTGACAAATTCTGTACATATTGTATTGTTCCTTATACTCGTGGTAAACAGCGTTCACGTAAGATGTCTGAAATCTTAAAAGAGGTTCAACAACTTAAGAATGAGGGTTATAAGGAAATCACATTGCTTGGACAAAACGTAAATGCGTATGGAAAAGATATGGATAATGAACAGGATTTTGCAACATTATTAGAAGAAGTTGCTAAAATTGGCATTCCTCGTGTTCGTTTTACAACAAGTCACCCTTGGGATTTCTCTGAAGAAATGATTGATATAATCGCAAAATATGACAATATCATGCCATTTATTCATTTGCCACTACAATCAGGAGATGATGATGTACTTAAGTTAATGGGTCGTCGTTATACAAAAGAATCATACTTAGCTTTATATGATAAGATTGTCAATACAATTCCAAATGTTTCTGTTTCAACAGATATCATTGTTGGTTTCCCAAATGAAACCGATGAGCAGTTTGAACACACTCTAGATGTGGTTCGTTATTGTAAATACGACAATGCCTTTACATTTATTTTCTCAGCAAGACCTGGTACACCAGCTAGTCGTATGCATGACTCGATTGATATGGAGACAAAGAGAAAGCGTTTAGCGAAATTAAATAAAACATGGAATGATTTGGCTTTAGAAAAGAATAAAGCTTATGTTGGTCGTACTGTTACCGTATTAGTGGATGGCTTAAGTAAGAAGAATGAAAAGGTATATTCTGGATATACAGACACCCAAAAATTAGTTAACTTTAAAGGTGAAAATATTCAGCCTGGAGATTTTGTAGAAGTTAAAATTACAGAGGCGAAAAGTTTCTCTTTAGATGGCGTTGCGGTGTGATATAATTTAGAAAAATAATACTATTTAAAAGGAGATAATATGAAAGAAGAAAAAATTCCTTCATTAACTGAAAAAATCCGTATCTTTGCCCTTGGTGGTTTAGATGAAGATGGTAAAAATTTATTCTGTGTGGAGGTGGATGAATCCATCTATGTAATAGAGGCGGGTATCAAGTTTCCTGACAACAAGGAGTCATTAGGTATCGAGTTTATTATTCAGGATTTTACGTATTTAGTTGAAAATAAAAATCGTGTTGTGGGTATTTTTATTACGCATGGTCATGATGACGTAATGGGAGCTTTACCATATTTATTAAAACAAGTCCCTTGTGATGTTTATACCGCTCCATTAGCTGTAAAAGAAGTACAGAAAATGATTCGTCAGGAACATATTACAGGTGTGCGTGTACATTCTGTAAAGCGTAATGACAAAAAGCGTATCGGCAAAAGAAGAGTTGTTTTCTTCCCAATTACGCATGCGTATCCAGGAACATTTGGTTTAGCGATTGGTACAAATCAAGGCTATATTGTATATTCTGGTGAATTTATTGAAGACTATGATGATTTAGATGATGCATATCGTGCTGATTTCACAACGATTTCAGAACTTGGTAACGAAGGTGTATTGGTTTTGTTGCAGGAAAGTAAAGGGGCAGAAAGAAGTGGACACACTTCTCCGAGTCATCGTATTTCCCCTAAGCTTTTACAGGTTTTAGAAACACATGAAAATAAGCGTGTCTTTGTGAGTGTGTATACACAAAGTGTATATCGTATTCAGGAAATCATTGATTGTTGTATGGCAAGTCGTCGTAAGATGGTATTCTATTCAAAAGAATTACGTGATTTAGTAGGACGATTAAAAGAAATTGGGTATGAGATGGATCCTTCTTTAGTGATTGATCCAGCTGATTTTGATAACTCAATGAAAGATGTTGTCGTAATCATTTCAGGGCAAGGTAAATCTTTATTCAAAACTATCAACAACATTGCCAACAATGAATTAGAATCTATTGTGTTTGATCAGGATGATGTCATTGTGGTCGCAAGTCCAGTTGTACCTGGTGTTGAAAATGAATTCAAGAGCATGGAAAATGACATGTACAAAAAAGAGGGTGAAATCATCGTCTTAGATAAGAATGTTTTGAGTATGCACCCTAGTAAAGAGGATTTGAAAATGATGATCTTCCTTACAAAACCAAAATACTATATTCCAATCAAAGGGGAATATCGTTTGTTGCACATGAATTCACAGATTGCGGGTGAAATGGGATATGATCCAAGCCGCATTATCATTTTAGATAATGGACAGGTTGCCACTTTTGAAAATCGTAAATTGGTTTCTTGCGCCATAGAATTAGAGCTCCATGAAACAATGATCGATGGAAAAGAAAACTGGGATATGGCGGGTGTCGTATTAAAAGATCGTGAAACTTTGAGTACGGATGGTGTCATGATTTTAGCAATTGGTATCAACGCAAAGACAAAGAAAATCATTAATGGTCCAGATGTACAAAGTCGTGGATTGATCTATTTGCGTGATGCAGAATACATCACGGGTGATGTAGCTAAAATTATGGAAGATACGATCAACGAGGCGGTTGAAAATAAAACGTATGACAATTTAGAAACGCGGAACTTGATTCGTGATAAGGTTTCTAAATATCTTTATAAACAAACCGCAAAAAGACCGATGATTTTACCGGTTATTTTAGAAATAAACTTAAATAAGTAGAAAGTGGGGTAAGTATGGCAAAAGCCAGAAAAAAAACAACACGAAGAAAATCTACGAAAAAGAAAACACAAACGTCTTGGTTGCACTCAAACTTATTTCGTTTGTGTTTCCTTATTTGTATGATATGTATTAGTTTTATTGTCGTTTTAGAATTTGGCATTGTAGGAGCTTTTTTAAAACATTTCTTTGAATTCTTATTTGGAGCTTTAACAAATGGATTATTTATTTTGAATGCTACCTTGTGTGCCGTTCTTATTTTCCATAAGGAACAGCCTGTGATTCGTAAGCGTTATATGTTTGGAATCTTATTTTTGGCACTTGGCTTAAGTTTGATTTCTTCAATTATAGAGTTTAAACCACACCCAGGTAGCTATGGCTTAAAATATATTATGGAAAATGCCGGTAATATTATTACAGGTCATTTGAAAATATATTCTGGATTAACAGGAGCTTTGTTGCTATGTCTTTTTCAGTCATTATTCGATTATTCTGGAACCTATGTCATGGTACTACTGTTTTTTGTGCTAGCTATCTTAATGCTTGGTTATGAAAAAATTGTAGGTTTTGAAAGAAAACCTAAAAAAGTAATGAAGAGTGCTCCAATCAAGGAAACACCTGTTTCGATTGATCGTAAAAACTTTATTTTTGAAGATGTAGATACAAATGAATCGAGTTTTCAAATTATTAATGCCGATCCTGTAAAACCATTACAACCAGATGCTGTGGATGAAGAAAAAGAAATGGATGAGCCTTTGATTATTTGTGATTTAGAACCTAGAAAGCCAAGCTTTATGGTGGATGTGGATGATGAACCGAGTCCTGTAGAGACCAAAAAAGAAGTTCCTGTTGTCAATGAGGGTATTGTAGAAAGGGTTGAACCTAAACATTATGTTGCGGATGAAAATTCAGGTTTTAAAAACTATAAGCTTCCAAAATTAAATGTTTTAGAGGATATGGAAAGAAAATCAAGATCCAACGCGAATGTGACTACAGCGAAGGAAAAAGGTGAAAAACTGATTGAGATCTTACATGAATTTGGTGTGGAGGCTAAGCTTGTACAGATTCATATTGGTCCAAGTGTCACAAAATTTGAAATCAAGCCAGAACTTGGTGTTCGTGTGAATAAAATCAGTAACTTACAAAATGATATCAAGATGGGGCTTGCGGCTAAGGATATTCGTATTGAAGCACCAATCCCGGGTAAGGCAAGTGTTGGAATCGAAATTCCAAATGTTGAAAAGACAAGTGTTCAGATGAAGGATTTGATGCGTACAATACCGGATTCGATGAAAGATAAAAAGTTACTTTTCTGTTTAGGAAAAGACTTAATGGGAAATAATGTCTATGGGGAATTAAATCGTATGCCACACTTATTGATTGCAGGAGCTACGGGTAGTGGTAAATCGGTTTGTGTCAATGCGATTATTTCTTCTATTTTAATGCGAACAAAGCCAGATGAAGTAAAATTAGTTTTGATTGATCCTAAAAAAGTAGAGTTTACTCCATATAATGATGTACCACATTTATTATCACCAGTGATTACGGATGGTGATCTTGCCAATAAGGCATTAAAGGTCATTGTAGAAATGATGGACCGTCGTTATGACTTGTTTGGTGAATTAGGTGTTCGTAATATTACGGCATATAATGAGTATGTCAAAAATCATGAGAATGATCATTTAAAAGTATTGCCTCGTATTGTGATTATTATTGATGAGTTAGCCGACTTGATGTTGGTGGCAGCTAAAGAAGTTGAAGCAAGTATTCAAAGAATTACACAACTTGCTCGTGCCGCAGGTATTCATTTGATTGTTGCCACACAAAGACCGAGTGTGGATGTCATTACAGGTGTTATTAAGGCAAATATTCCAAGTCGTATTGCGTTTGCGGTATCACAAGCTGTCGATTCAAGAACGATTTTGGATCAAGCTGGAGCAGAGCGTTTACTAGGAAATGGAGATATGTTGTATTTACCAAATGGTGAGACGAGTCCTCGTCGTATCCAGGGTGTCTTTATTAAGGATGAAGAAGTTAATAACATTTGTGCATTTGTGAAATCGCAGGCCAGACCAAAATATGATGATGCCTTTATTCAATTAAAAGATTTACAAAATCAAGGAAATGAAGCGGGAAATGTTACGGCCGATCCTTTGTATGAGGAAGTGAAGCGTTTTGTGATTGCATCTAGAAAGGCAAGTACGTCTTTGATTCAAAGAAAGTTCTCTGTGGGTTATTCTAGAGCGGCAAGATTGATGGATGTTTTAGAGGCAAATGGTATCATTGGTCCTGCAAGAGGAAGTAAGCCTAGAGAAATTTTAGTGCAAAACACTTTAGAAGATGACGTAGATTCTATATAATAGGAGAAGAAAGGAATTTAGTACTATGAATATATTTTTAAAATCAGCAGGAAAACAAGAGGGAACATCTTGTGTTTCAAATATGGTTCAATTAGGAGACTTCTTTTATTTAAGTGGTCAGACTGGACTTGGTGAAAGCATTCAGGAACAGACAATTACAGCTATCAATAAGGTGATTGATGTTTTATCAAACTATGGTTTACAGCTTCACCATGTTGTGAAGTTCACTGTGTATTTAAAGAATATCGAGGATAAAGAAGCATTCTTGAATACATTCAAAAACTTTGTCGATGAACCATTCCCAGCATGTACAATTGTGGAAGTATCGAATTTAGTCGATAATGCCACAGTATGTATTGAGGGTCTTGGCGTAAATACACTTCGTCATGAAGAACAAATGCAACAATCAAGTTGCTCACATGATTGTTCATCATGTGGTGGAGGTTGCCACTAATACACCGGTTAATCCGGTGTATTTTTATTTAGGTAGCGGAAAATTTGTTTTAGCGTTTGTTGAATTCGTTTGGGATGCTCACAATCGAGTTTGGAACCATCATGAAATGTGATTGTGCAAGTGGACTCAAAGTAAGTGACGTCTTTAATATTGGCATAATTGATCCAGATACAGTCATGTGCTTTTTTTGATTTGTTGGGAAAGTAGATCTCCTTTCTTGAAATGGATACAACAACAGGAATATATTTTTTAACTTTCATTTGATACACAAAGGCTTCTTGCCTTCCTTTAAGGGTGGATCCATTTAATAAGCATTTTTCGTTTAAATAATTTTGCGTGCTTAAACTCTTGTAGTATAACTTTTCATCTTCTTTAACAGTGCAAACAGTACTGGATTTGTATTCGTAGTATAAATAGTTCATACATACTATGATACGATTCCAATGTGAAAAAGACATAAAAAAAAGAAAGTTTCTTAAAAAACTTTCTATAACCATGAAATTGTATTTTCTGTACCCTTTTTGATTTTTTCAATGTTTGTACGATGTCTGTAAATCACAAGAACTGTCATTAGCCAGCTTGCGACAATAACTGAAATACTTTCCACGTTGAATCCTAGCATCAATGCCGTAATATATAAGCTGCTTGCGATGGCTGCACACATACTGGCCAAAGATACATATTTAAATAGATATAGGACAACTAGAAACATGCCAAATGGTACAAGTAAGTAGCTTGCGTCTTGAAATAAGAAGATGCTTGTAGAAAACAAGAAGCCGAACATTGTACTAACAGCTTTTCCTCCATGGAATTTTGCGAAGATTGGATAACAATGTCCGATGCAGCAGGCAAGTCCTGTCCAGATACCAGCCACTTTCGATACTAGTGTTGCGATCGCAATCGCAAGAACAACTTTTAATACATCAAACACAATGACAGAAATTCCCGCTCTTTTTCCAAGAACTCTTCCTGCGTTCGTTCCACCTAGATTTCCTGAGCCATATTGGCGAATGTCTGTATGATAGAAAACTTTACCAATGATCAATGCGAAGGGTAAAGATCCTAATAAGTAACCTAAAAAAACACATAAAATAGTTTTCATCTCTTCCACCTCGAAATTTATTTTAGCAGTTTTGATCGACTTAGTCGAGAATTGTATGGAAAAATTAATAATTTGACATAAATAGTGTGGATTTAAAATATATATTCAAAAATGAGCATTGAAACTCACTTTAATGAATTTAGGTACAATCAAGAAAGTATGATGGGAACTCTTGAAATAGTTTAAGTATGAGGTATGTTAAATGCCTGAAATGTACATGTATAGTGTCTATACGGCGCGTATAATGAGATGGATTTGACGGAATTTATGTGCACTTTTTTTGATTTGTTGATATAATAAAAATTACGTTGGAAAGTAGGGATAGTATGCCAAAACAACAATATGATGAAAGTAGTATCGTTATTTTAGAAGGTTTGGATGCCGTAAGAAAGCGTCCAGGAATGTATATTGGATCTACCGATTCAAAAGGTCTGCATCATCTAGTATGGGAAATTGTCGATAATGCGATTGATGAAGCTTTAAATGGCTATGGCGATGAAATCACAATTATACTAGAAAAAGATGGCAGTGTTACAGTAGAAGACCACGGGCGTGGAATGCCTGTTGGAAAACATAAATCAGGGGTGAGTACACTTCAAGTTATTTTTACCATTCTGCATGCTGGTGGTAAATTTACAAGTCATGGAGGCTATACAAGTGCTGGAGGTTTGCATGGTGTAGGTGCAAGTGTTGTGAACGCTCTTTGTACATGGTGCAAAGTTATGGTACATGATGGAAAAGATGTATGGAGTATGACTTTTGAAAACGGGGGAAGTAAGATTGGAAAACTTGAAAAAGTAGGAAAAACCAATCATACCGGAAGTATTGTTTCCTTTAAACCGGATCCATCTATTTTTAAATCGGTTCACTTTTCATATTCAACCATTTGTGAACGAGCCCAAGAAGATGCTTTCTTATTAAAAGGGTTAAAAATGATTGTACGCGATAAGCGAAAAGAGGAAAGAGAAGTCGTTTACCAATATGAAGATGGATTAAAAGCCTTTATTGAAGAAGTAAATCAAGATCATACACCAATGCATGATCCAATTAGTTTTAGAGGTGAAAGTAACCAGATCATTGTAGAAGGATGTTTCCAATATACAGATGAATATCAAGAGAACATTTTCTCATTCACAAACATGGTTCGTACGCGTGATGGCGGATCTCATGAAACAGGTGCGAAACAAGCTTTTACGAAAGTCTTTAATGAATATGCTCGTAAGAATGGTTTCTTAAAAGAAAAAGATAAAGGATTTGAAGGGAATGATGTCAGAGAAGGTTTGACATTAGTCATCAATCTGACAATTCCAGAAGATTATCTACAATTTGAAGGGCAAACCAAAGAAAAGTTAGGTACTCCAGAAGCTAAGCCAGCAACAGAAACGGTGGTGTCGGAAAACCTTCGTTACTTCTTGGAAGAAAATAAAGAGGTTGCCAATGCTCTAGTACGTAAGATCATCAAGGCAGCTCAAGCTCGTAATGCCGCAAGAAAAGCGCGTGCCGATATTCGTAATGGAAAAGGAAAAAATCGTTCGGAAAGAGTGTTATCTGGAAAGTTGGCATCGGCTCAAAGTAAGGATGCCAGAAGAAAAGAATTATATCTAGTCGAAGGAGATTCTGCGGGTGGTTCTGCAAAACAGGGCCGTGATTCAAAATACCAAGCAATTCTTCCTTTGCGTGGTAAAGTATTGAATACAGAAAAGGCAAGTCTTGAAGCTATCGAAAAGAATGAAGAATTAAATACCATTATTCATGCTTTAGGTGCTGGTGTAGGTGCAAATTTTACGGCTGAAGATTCAAACTACTATAAAGTCATTATCATGACCGATGCCGATGATGATGGAGCTCACATTCAAAACTTATTATTGACATTCTTCTATCGTTATATGCGTGATTTAATTACGCATGAAATGTTGTATATTGCCTTGCCACCACTATATCGGATTGCCAAGGCGGGTAAAGAATACTATTTATATACAAATGAAGAATTAGATGAGAAAAAAAACGAATTAAAAAATGGTTACACCATTACACGATATAAAGGTCTTGGTGAAATGAATGCCACTCAGCTTTGGGATACCACAATGAATCCTGAATCAAGAACTTTACTTTGTGTGACCATTGAAAATGCGATGATGGCTGAAAAAAGAGTGAATGAATTAATGGGAGATAAGGCAGAGCTTCGCCGTAATTGGATCGAAGACAATGTTGTATTTACTCTAGAAGATGATTATAAGACAAACTATTAAATGTCAATAAGTAATGTAAAATTTGTTGAAATTGTAGTTT
>NZ_JAJDMK010000317.1:0-251 GCF_020593575.1 Holdemanella sp. DFI.5.55 | reverse complement strand
ATTTTAGGCACTTCCCGCATGGTTGACATTCACATTAGTCACCTGCGCGATAAAATCGAAAAAGATCCGCATCGCCCTGAATGGATCAAGACGGCACGTGGCTTTGGCTATCTGTTTGACACGGCTCATTTGGATAAGTAGCTTTTTTGTGTCATAATTGACATAAACGATAATTTGAAGGAGAAGAAAATGGCATTTCCTTTTAAAGCGGTGGCCTTTGATATGGATGGCACGTTTCTGCGTGATGACAA
>NZ_JAJDMK010000316.1:0-252 GCF_020593575.1 Holdemanella sp. DFI.5.55 | reverse complement strand
ATTGCAGCAGCGTGCTCAAGAGCTGAACCAGCAGCAGCCAGCCATTGATTCGATCAATCAGCAAAAAATTGCTTTGGCAAGCCTACTGCCCCGATATCAAGAAACGGCCGAACTTAAAGAACGCATTCAAACTGAACAGCAAAAACTGGCTAAACTCCAAAAAAGCCAGCAGCAGGTTCAAACCGTCAGCCAGCAGCAGACGGTTTTACTGGAGAAAACGGCACAGCAGATTCAAAGTCTGCAGCAGCAAAC
>NZ_JAJDMK010000315.1:0-252 GCF_020593575.1 Holdemanella sp. DFI.5.55 | reverse complement strand
ATCTCGAATTTGATTTGATAAGGAACCAATCACATTAAAAATAGAATGAGATATTAAACATGACTGTCCTAGATATTGTAGATTCTTGTGCATATGGTACAATGTCAAGACAATAAAAAAGGAGTATAAAAAATGTCAAGAAACAGTAAAGCCTATGACCAAGAATTTAAATAAAATGTTATTAATTATGTTTTAGATATGTTTTAGAACATCCAGAAGAAAAATACACTGCGCTTGGAAATAAATTCGGTG
>NZ_JAJDMK010000314.1:0-253 GCF_020593575.1 Holdemanella sp. DFI.5.55 | reverse complement strand
CAGGAAGGCAAATTCGAAAAGCTGATCAAGAAAGTAAGCTCCGTCACCTTCCGTGCAGAGCAGGCGGAAAAGCAGAAGCAGGAGGTTATCTACATCACGGAAAGAGCAGTATTCAGACTGCTGGACGGCAACGTGGTTCTAACAGAAATCGCTCCGGGAATTGACTTACAAAAGGATGTTATTGATCAAATGGGCTTTGTGCCTGAAATTGCAGAGGATCTGAAAGTAATGGATGCTCGCATTTTCCGGGAAG
>NZ_JAJDMK010000313.1:0-254 GCF_020593575.1 Holdemanella sp. DFI.5.55 | reverse complement strand
AGTTATCAGAAACATTAAAACAGGGACATTTCAAAAAAAATACACTGGGGGGAGGCGGTGCATTGTATGAGGAAGGAACAAACGCAGGCTATCGCTATGATGCCTACAAGCAGCAGCTCATGATGTCCACTCTGCAGAAGGAATGGAAGAAAAGCAAGCTGGATGAAATCGCAGACCATTTTCTTGTCGGCGCCTATGTGAAGCTGAAAAAAGCATATCCGCTGCAAAGTATTCTGGATTTGGATACGCGGATG
>NZ_JAJDMK010000312.1:0-254 GCF_020593575.1 Holdemanella sp. DFI.5.55 | reverse complement strand
ATAAAATACTGATCCCAATCAATTCTATGTTCCACTTTTATCATCCTCTTTTTTGTTCTGCTAACCAGTATACCAGATTCAATCTCAACACCAACGTCAATTTTAAACCGCCACTTGGTCTTTTAGCTTGGCAACCGTCTTATCACCAAAGCCATCGACGTTTTTTAGCTCATCGATGCTTTTAAATGGTCCATGCTGCTGCCGATACTGGATGATCATATCAGCTTTTTTATCGCCAATTCCGTTAATCTGAC
>NZ_JAJDMK010000311.1:0-255 GCF_020593575.1 Holdemanella sp. DFI.5.55 | reverse complement strand
AAAACCAATACCAGGCTCTGCATTCGATAATTTTTCACTTTTTTCTCCCTACTCCATAAATTCAAATCATTTTTAGTTTAGTCCTGTTTGAGTTAGTTAGCCAGTCCATCAATAAAAAAGATCCCAGCTGCCTAAAGCTTGAGACCGGGATCATCTTAAAATATGTATCAGTTTTTGGAATTTAAGAACTGCTTGCAGATGGCAACGATGCGCTCAGCAGCATGACCATCTCCATATGGATTAGGAGCCTGCGCC
>NZ_JAJDMK010000310.1:0-255 GCF_020593575.1 Holdemanella sp. DFI.5.55 | reverse complement strand
GTCGGAATACCGCCCATCATGTAGTGGCAGGTTGGGATAACCGGAATCGGCTCTTTCACCGGGTCAACGTGCGCAAAGGTGCGGGACAGTTCAAGGATACCCGGCAGGCGGGATTCGAGAACTTCTTTACCCAGGTGGTCAAGCTTCAGCTTGGCGTGCGGGCCCCACGGACCGTCGCAGCCGCGACCTTCGCGGATTTCGATCATGATGGAACGCGCCACCACGTCACGACCCGCCAGGTCTTTCGCATTCGGA
>NZ_JAJDMK010000309.1:0-255 GCF_020593575.1 Holdemanella sp. DFI.5.55 | reverse complement strand
CTGGAAGAAGAATATCAGAAACGTTTTAAGGATTAACTGGTGGCGGATAACTCCCGGCGATTTATGGTCGCGGGGCCGTCCATCGTTTTATAATCATGTATTATGCAATTATTTAAATTAAAAACCCGTTTGAGCAAATTCGATCATTTTGCCGATTTTGCCCGTGAATTCAAGCTCTCGGAGCACGATTTGGTGATTACCAATGAATTCCTTTATGATCCTTTTATGAAATCCCTGAATCTCCCTTGTCATTTC
>NZ_JAJDMK010000308.1:0-255 GCF_020593575.1 Holdemanella sp. DFI.5.55 | reverse complement strand
AAGGCGTAAGGCCTGGTAATGGGAACCCGTTCCGGAGATATTGACCCGGCCATCTTAGAGTTCATCGCTAAGAAAGAGAATCTTGATATTGCGGGTCTGATGAACATGCTCAACAAAAAGTCCGGAGTATATGGACTTTCCAATAACCTTTCCAGCGACTTCCGTGATCTGGATGCAGCTGCAAGCGAAGGCAACAAGCCGGCAGCCATCGCGCTGAAAGTATTTGCCTACCGCGTTGCAAAATATGTAGGAAGC
>NZ_JAJDMK010000031.1:0-25159 GCF_020593575.1 Holdemanella sp. DFI.5.55 | reverse complement strand
ACCACTGGTGTAAATTTTCTCTTTTTGACTAGTCCTATTTATATGCTAACATCACTGCATTTTGTATTTATTTGAGAAATGGTAATTTTTTCCATCATACAACATAGCGGACCAGGTGTTGATATTGGCATTGATAGACTCTCTTAATGTGATAGCTACTTCCTTATATCCTTCGCGATTCCAATAGGATATCCATATTTAATAATAGGTTGCTCCTTTTTAATATCTTTCAACGTAAATTTATGTCTTTGGGCAATATCTTCAATAAGTGTAATTTCTTGTCCATCGACATTACATATAATCCCTTTTTCTAGAGGACATGGTGCAACAGCTACCAAGTCGTTAAAATGAATCTTATAAATTTTTGCACCATTTCTACCTGTATATATTTTAAATGTTAAATGTAAGTACTTGCAATTCTTGGCGTGTTGGAATAGGGTTGAGGAGTAAAACAAAGATGAATATTTATGACATTGCCAAATTATCAGGTGTATCGATTGCGACTGTATCGCGAGTAATTAATAACAGTCCTAAAGTCTCAGAGAAGACGAAAAAGAAAGTCTGGGACGTCAGGAATGAGTATGATTACACGACGAATGTGTTTGCTCGCGGATTAGGCTTAAATTCAGTAAAAACAGTTGGACTCGTTTGTCCGGATGTATCCGATCGTTATATGGCAAGCGCCATTGCGTATTTAGAAAAGAATTTACGCAAATATGGATATGACTCAATTTTGATGTGTAGTGGCTTTGACTATGAAGGAAAAGTAGAAGCCGTAAAAATATTATTGGATCGTAGAATCGATGCGATGATATTAGTTGGTTCACATTATGCAGGGGATTGCGGACAGAATGATATTCAATACCTTAAAGATGCTGCCCAAAAAGTTCCGGTGGTACTTATGAATGGTTATGTTCGTGTACCGGGAGTATATTGTGTTTTAACAGATAATTATAAAGCGGTTTATGATACTGTATGTAATCTAATCGAAGTTGGAAGGAAGAAAATTGTGTTTTTGTATGATGCCAATTCGTACAGCACAACAAAAAAATTAGAGGGATATCAAGATGTACTGATTGATAATGGTTTAAAGGTGCAGGAAGAATACAAGGTGTTTATGCCAAATAACGTATTGAAGGCAAGAGATTTACTGGCAAAGAAAAGATTGGATTTTGATGCCGTCATTGCCAGCGATGATGCGATGGCTGTTGGTGCACTTAAATATGTGCATCAAATCAATAAGTCGATTCCTGAAGATGTCAATGTCGTTGGATTCAACAACTCAGAACTATGTGTTTGTTGCAATCCGGAAATGAGTTCTATTGATTCACAAGAAGAATTAAGTGAAATTGCGGTTGATTCGCTTATTAAAGTTCTTGCGGGAAAATCAGTTCGACAAAAAATGGAGATTCCATGTAAATTTATGAAGCGAAATACAACACAGTTCTAAACATTAGGAGGATTACTGTGAAGTTGATTAAAAAAGTACTTGGAGCGCTTATGTGTCTTGTGTTTATGGATACAAATCAATGAAATGGAAAGATTTACCAGAAATCTTTAGAGCAAGTGCGGAAATGACAGGTATCATTATTTTCTTGATTGGTGTTTCTAGTATTATGTCTTGGGTTATGGCCTTCACGAACATTCCTACAATGGTTTCGAATGGATTATTATCAATTTCAAGCAATAAATATGTCATTCTATTAATGATCAACATTATCTTGTTAGTGGTTGGTACATTCATGGATATGACGCCAGCCACATTGATCTTTACGCCAATCTTCTTGCCAGTATGCACGGCATTAGGTATGAATACAATTCACTTTGGTATTATGTTGATCTTCAACTTGTGTATTGGAACAATTACTCCTCCAGTAGGAACGACACTGTTTGTTGGTGCTAAAGTCGGAGACGTTAAGATTGAAACTGTATTTAAACACTTGTTACCATATTTCTTCGCTATTATTGTTGTGTTGATGTTAGTTACATATTATACCACAATTAAGTCTATGGTTACCTGGTTTAATGGGATATGTAAGTTAGAAGGAAGGAATTTTTAAATGAAACAATTTATGGATAAAGACTTCTTATTGACAAATGAAGTCGCTAAAGAATTATTTTTTGATGTTGCTAATACGATGCCAATTGTAGATTATCATTGTCATATTGATCCAAAAGAAATTGCTGAAGATCGTAAGTTTGAAAATATCACACAAGTATGGCTTGGTGATGACCACTATAAATGGCGTCAAATGCGTTCAAACGGAGTGGACGAATACTATATTACTGGAGATGCACCAGATCGTGAAAAATTCCAGAAGTGGGCAGAAACGCTTGAAAAAGCTATTGGAAATCCACTTTTCCACTGGTCTCACTTGGAGCTTCAAAGATACTTTGGATACCATGGTGTTTTAAATAGTAAAACAGCCGAAGAAGTATGGAATTTGTGCAATGAAAAATTACAACAAGATGATATGAGTGTGCGTAACTTAATTAAAAACTCAAATGTTAAATTATTATGTACTACAGATGATCCGATTGATGATTTACATTGGCATAAAGTGATTAAAGCGGATGAAACCTTTGATGTAAAGGTACTTCCTGCTTGGCGTCCAGACAAAGCTATGCGTATCAATAAACCAGAATTTGCCGACTACATGAGCCAATTAGCTGCGGTTTCTGAAATTGAAATTCATACTTTCGAAGATATGAAAAAAGCAATCATCAAACGTATGGAATACTTTAATGAAATGGGATGTCTAGTGAGTGATCACGGATTGGATTATGTTATGTATGCCCCAGCAAGTGATGAAGAAATCGAAAAAATCTTTGAAAAAAGATTAAATCATGAAGCTGTTACAGCATTAGAATGTGATCAATATAAGACGGCATTCTTACTGTTCATCGCAAAAGAATACAAACGCTTAGGTTGGGTAATGCAGTTGCACTATGGATGTAAACGTGACAACAACACAACTATGTATAATAAGTTAGGACCAGATACGGGTTATGATTGTATTTCAAACTTTGCACCTGCAGACCAACTTACAAATATGTTGGATGCGATCAATGAAAATGGTGGATTGCCAAAAACAATTCTTTACAGTTTAAATCCTGGGGATGATGAATTGATCGGTACAGTACTTGGATGTTTCCAAAATAGTGATGCGATTGGAAAGATTCAACAAGGATCTGCATGGTGGTTCAACGACAATAAAACAGGTATGGAAAAACAAATGACGTCTTTGGCAAATCTAGGATTATTAGGTAATTTCTTAGGTATGTTGACAGATTCAAGAAGCTTCATGTCTTATTCAAGACATGAATATTTCCGCCGTATCATGTGTAACTTAATTGGTACATGGGTTGAAAATGGAGAATATCCTTATGATAAAGAAAACTTAACTGAAATTGTTAAGGGTATCTCTTACAACAATGCCGTTCGTTATTTTGGATTTGATTTATAATAGTTAGTGAAGAAGAGAACTTTGATTCAAGGTTCTCTTTTTTAGTATCATAATTTAAAAAAATGACACTTTTTCGATTGAAGCAAAGTCAAAATGAGTCAAAATTTAAAATTTTGAACCAAAACATGCTTAAAAAGAAGTGAAATAATTTAATATTTGAAATTATGGTATTTTTTGATTTTGAGCATGCCAAAAAATTGTGTAATTTAAACTCATCTTCATATTTCCCATAGAAAAATGTGATTTTATTTAAATATTCCCCTAGAAAAATGTAAAAGATGTTGGAAATTTGACCAACATCTTTTTAGGCTTTATCTGTTTTCATTGATATATTCATTTACGCTTTGTTTGACAATATTGAAGTTGACTTCACCATACTGTAGTAGGGCATTATGGAAGTCTGCATTGTCAAATTTAGATCTTAATCTAGATTTGGCTGTACTCTTTAAATCTACGATTTGAAGATATCCATAATAGTAAGATAAGAATACAGTTGGATTATCTGCCAATTGATTGTAAATACTTTCTAATCCTTCTGAACCAAACATATCGCCATATTCATTCTTGAAATCATTGAGGGACATACCATCATAATGGATGCTGATATCCATTAAGACAATGTATAGATTGGTGAGAATGTTATTCAAATTATAGGCTTCTAATAAATCTTTATTATTATCTAAATAATGTAAAGACATGCTTTCCATATAAGTAGCCCATCCTTCTGACATACCTAGATTGTTGTAGAAGAATTGGATTGGGTATTTTAAATGTTCCTTGTTGTATTGGGCTTGATACATATGTCCGGCAATACCTTCATGAGCTAATGTTTGATAAAGTGTTAAACTTGATGGATCATCACCATAATCACGTTTGTTGTAGCGCATTTGATAGTTTTGTGAATAATCCAAGGCTGGTGTAATAAAGTAGGCAACAATTCCGCTGACAGATTGATCTTCTGGCAGTGCCTTTAAATCATATTTCATGGTTTTTACTTCTGGGAAATCCTTTTTATAGTTTTTTTGAAGGCTTTCTAGAATTTGATTTACATCTGTAAAATCCGTTGAAACTGAATCGAGTTCATACGCAATCATTGGATTGCCTTTATATAGCTTCTGAAATTTAGTGATAGCTGAATTGATTGCGGATTGCGTATTCTCTTTAATTGTGGAAATAGAGTTGGTAGAACTTGTCGCATTTTCAACTAATACTTCATAATATTTCTTACCATTCTTATAGTTCGACAACCCTTGTAGTGGTTGTACGTTATATTGAAGAGAGGTCAATGTATCTAACATAGCCTGATAACTAGGAAAGAAACTTGTGTCCATGGCATCTTTGACTTGTGCTTTATAAGATGTTGTTTTTTCTTCATCTAGATTTAAAGTGTCAATCGCATTATATAATGCACTTGTGATTGAACTATCCTCTTTAGTATTGATCACATCTTGAATATCTTGGGTAACAGAATCATAGTCAAACTGTAAGGTATTCTTATCTGCTTGTTTTTTTGTATATTCCAATACATCGTTTGTGTAGCGAGGCACATCGTTGATGAGTGTAATCAAATCTTGAATGTCTTTTTCATTTCGTAAAATGTATTCAGAAAAAACAGAAATCAAACTTTGGTGAAGTCCGCTCATTGTACTCCAACAATTATTTAGATATTGAAATTTCTTGTTTTCAGCTTTTAAGCTCAATTCATTCTCATATTTCAATTCATCATAGATGGTTTGTTGCGTTTTGTCTAAAGTACTGCGATTAAACTTGTTTAATTCTTTTTGATCTTCTTTGATTTCTTCAGTATTATCTGTATAAAATTCACCAAGACTTACATCTACATTATTGATATCAATACCATAGTCTTCTGGATGTTCAAAGAATTGGTGCATCGTTGTATAGTCGTTTTCGGCATATTCAACTACCAATTGGTTTGTGTATTTTGTGAAGGCCTTGTTTTCTTTAGCCGCAAACGTATTGTCTTGCATTGTAGTTGAACCACATGCAGTGAGTGATAATACGGTAAAGCTAATAAATAGTTTTTTGAATGTATTTTTCATTAGAATCCCCAAAATTTTTAAAAAAATGGACTGATTATTCATCAGCCCATGAAATTTTCTTATTCTTAACACCTGCAATAGATGCCAACGCTAAAAGGTCATATCCTTTTTCAGTAATATATGCATGTCCTTTTTGGAAAGCTTTTTCGATAACCATGCCAACACCAACGATTTCAGCTTGTGCCTGTGCAATTAAGTTTTCCGTTCCCTTGAATGCTTCACCATTTGCCAAGAAGTCATCAATGAATAATACTTTATCGCCTTTTTTTAAGTATTCTTTTTCAATACAAATTGGATATGTCTTATTCTTTGTGAAAGAGAAGACTTCCGCAAAAGCAGGATCGATCATTGTGCTTGGTTGTGTTTTCTTGATGAAAATCAATGGCACATTCAAACGAATGGCTGTCGCATAAGCTGGGGCAATACCGCTAGATTCAATGGTTACTACTTTTGTGATGCCTTTGTTTTTAAAGTGTTCATAAAATTCATTCCCCATTTCATCTACTAAAGAACAGTCGATTTGATGATTTAAAAAAGCATCAACCTTTAATACCTCATCATTAATAAAATGTCCTCTAGTCTCGATTGCGTTTTTCAGTGCTTTCATTTTGCTTTCCTTCCTCTTTTCGCTTTATTTGTACAATAGTTTGTCCGATACGATGATTTTTTACTTCCTTAACATATACATCCATTAAGTCTAGACTGACTTTAAAATGTGAACCTTCATCAGGAATTTGTCCATAATGATTTAGGATGTATCCACCAAACGTGTCACAATCCTCATCTTCTAATGAAATGCCTAAAGCTTTTTCGACATCTTCAATGTCAGCTTGGCCATAGATTCTAAATTGATCAGAATCTATTTGTTGGATTGGATCTGGCTCTTCAATATCATCATCTTCTTGGATTTCACCAAGAAGAGTTTCAATAATATCATGTAAAGTCACGATACCGGTCATTCCTCCATATTCATCAAGTAAAACCGCAAAGTATACTTTTTTAATTTTCATTTCCTTCAATAGAACATCGGCCTTCATATTTTGTGAAATAAAGAAAGGCTGATCCATCGCTTTATTGATGACGTTATCTTGTTCAATCGAATCTAAACGGAAATAATCACGTGTATCTAGAATACCTACGACATCATCATTATCCTCATCACATACAGGATATAATGTGTGACGATTTTCTAGAATGGTCTTTTTCCATGTTTCTTTATCGTCATTTAGATATAGACAAACAACTTCACTTCGATGCGTACAAATTTCTTCAACGGGTGTATCATCGAACTCAAATAGGTTTTCGATAAACTCTTTTTGACTTGGTTCAACACCGCCACTGTTGATAACTTCATAAATATCTTCTTCGGAATAATCTTCCTGTTCTTTTTCCACTTCAAAACGCAAGAAAAAAGTAAATGGTGTACATAAGGATTGAATACCTTTCGCAATGGACATAAATGATTTTTCAAACTGATTTAAATGTGCATTCGCAAACTTTCTCGGTAATAAATCACTCAATAAAATATATGCATACACCAATAGAAGTACGACTATATAAAGTAATGGAGTATGGATCATGGGTTGTAAATAGATTACACTCATCACAATGCCAAATATTTCCATGCATAGAGATAACCATTTTAAAGTAGCTTGATATTTATAAGATTCATCTTCGATTTCTTTATTTGTAGAAACGATGCTGCTTGTCATTGAAAACAAGATGTTTAGAATAAATGTAAATAAAATTAAGATGGGAAGGTTCATGTTAACCCTCCTAAACTATACTGTAACGGGACTGAATCATCCGGATTCATGAAACTATCACTCCTTCATTAATACCCATTATCATACACAATTTAAAGGCTTTTTTCAATGTGATAAAGAAAACAACCAGAATAAATCCGGCTGTTTTATTGTTGTATGTATTTATCGGCATTATTCATTAAATATTGAATGATGGATTGTCGTGTCACAATACCAATAAAAATTTGACGATCATCAACTACGGGGACGAAGTTTTGTTTCAAAGATTGAGCGAACAATTGATCGACTGGAACATCGATTTGAACTGGTGGCGTAAAGTCTCCACGAATTAATTCACGAATCTCCATTTGTTCTAGATCTTCTTTATGAATTGAAGGATGGTCTAATAAGTACCAAAGAAAATCCCCCTCTGTAAGGGTTCCTACATAAACCCCTTCTTTATTAATAATGGGCATCGCCGTATATTTGTGCTTGCGCATGAGGGCAAGTCCATCTTCAACACTGATATTATCGTATAAATATTTAACACTATTTTTAGTCTTCAGAAAAAAGAATACATTTTCCTGCATTGTCTATCACCTCTGCTTTATACTACCATACTATTTATCATTTAAAAATCATACAATTATGGGAAATTGTGCAGAAGTATGATAGAATTTCTGTAAAAGTGGAGGCAAGAAAATGGAACAATATAAAAAAGAGTTTATTGATTTCATGTTGGAATCTAAAGTGTTAAAATTTGGTGATTTTACACTAAAATCAGGACGTAAATCCCCATTCTTTATGAATGCTGGTGGATATGTTACAGGTAACCAGTTAAAAAAATTAGGTGAATATTACGCAAAGGCAATCGTTGATCAATATGGTAAAGACTTCGATGTATTATTCGGACCTGCATATAAGGGAATTCCATTGGCAGTTGCGACGACAATCGCATTAGATAATTTATATGGAATGGAAGTTCGTTATTGTTCAGATCGTAAAGAAGAAAAAGATCATGGAGCTGACAAGGGAAGTTTCTTAGGAACAAAACTACAAGATGGAGATCGCGTTGTTATGATTGAAGATGTTACGACATCTGGAAAATCAATGGAAGAAACAGTGCCGAAGGTTCGTGGTGCAGCAAATGTTGAAATCGTTGGATTGATGGTTTCTTTAAATCGTAACGAAAAGGGAAAAGGTGAAAAGACTGCATTAACGGAAGTTAGTGAATTATATGGTTTCCCAACAGCTGCAATCGTGTCAATGCCGGAAGTAATTGAATATTTAGGAGATAAATTAGATCCTGAATTAAAATCAAGAATTGATGCATATTATGAAGAATATGGAGCTAAGGAATAGAGTCGAAAGATTCTATTCTTTTTAATTACTTTGCGCATTGCGGTATATTTTTCATAAAAATACTTTGCGCACTGCTGTATATTCCTTACTAAAATACTTTGCGTACTGCGGTATCTGTGGTATATAATATTTTATATAAAGGAGATATCGCGATGGAAATAAAAAGAAAAATTTACTCTAAACTTTTGAGGTGGAAACAAGAAACAAATGGATCCAAAGCATTGTTGATTGAAGGAGCTCGGCGTATTGGAAAATCTACAGTGGCAGAAGAGTTTGGTCGAAATGAATACAAATCTTATGTTTTAATTGATTTCAACAAGGCTTCAAAGACGATTATTAAAGCGTTTGATAATTTAAACGATTTAGATACTTTTTTTCAAATTATTTCTTTGGAAATGAATGTTCGATTATTTAAAAGAGAATCGTTGATTATATTTGATGAAATACAAAGATTTCCTCAAGCTAGACAAGCCATTAAATATTTGGTTGAAGATGGTCGGTATGATTATTTAGAAACGGGTTCTTTGATTTCAATTAAAGAAAATGTTGAAAATATCACATTGCCATCCGAGGAAAGAAAGATTCGTATGTACCCTGTAGATTTTGAAGAGTTCATGATCTATATGGGTGAGGAATTATTATTTGAATATATCAAAAATTGTTGGGATAAGAAAAAGCCTTTAGATGAAAAAATGCATGTGAAGGCTATGTATTTATTTAAAGAATATTTGCTGGTTGGGGGAATGCCACAGGCATTAAAAGCTTATAAAAATGGGAATAAAGATTTTTACGCGGCAGATGTGGAAAAAAGAGATATTCTTGAACTCTATCGTGATGATATTAGGAAAGCGGCTAAAAGATACAATTCAAGGGTATCTGCCCTATTTGAAAATATTCCAGGATATTTATCCACACACGAAAAAAGGGTTGTTTTATCTAAATTAGGAGAATCTAATCGTAGTTTTGACAGGTATGATGAGCCTTTATTTTGGCTAGACGATTCTATGATTTGTAATTTATGTTATAAATGCACAGACCCAAATGTAGGGTTTGCGTTAAATAAGGATGATTCTTATGTGAAATGCTACATGGGCGATACAGGATTATTAGTGAGTTTGGCATTTAGTGAAAATGAGTTGAGTTCTTCAAGATTGTATCAACAAATCATGAATGATAAATTATCTTTGAATAAAGGTATGTTGTATGAAAATATGATTGCGCAAATGATTACTTCTATGGGAAAAAAGCTTTATTTTTATACAAAGTATAATAAGGAAAAACATAGAAATGATATTGAAATTGATTTCTTATTATCAAATGAGAGTAAAACAAATCTAAAAGTATTTCCAATCGAAGTAAAATCTTCAAAGAATTATTCAGCTACGTCTTTAGATAAATTTAAAGATTTATTTGGTAAGAAAATCGCAACACCATATATTGTTCATCCAAAGAATCTAGCAAGAAAAGATAATATAATTTGTATTCCACCATATATGGTATGTGCAGCATTTAGTGATGCTTTAGAATAGGGTCAAAAGATTCTATTCTTTTTTCATGTTTTACGTTACATCGAACCTATTTTGAATTAAAATAGAAGTAGATAGTGCAGTGTACAAAAGTGAGGTGATGGTGTATATAATATGCTGCATCATGACTTTAAGGAAAAGACAAATAATAATTCTTACAAAAACTTAATAATTTTGGTAAAATGTCTACAACAACGAGTCTTCTTACGGGATATAAATCCAGTTGTAGAAGGCTCGATTTTTGTATATTAGGAGGTACCCTTATGATAATTACAATTACACGTGAATTTGGAAGTGGCGGAAGAACCATTGCCAAGAAATTAGCTGAAAAACTAGGCTATGCTTATTATGATTATGAAATTGTGCAACAAATTGCGCAAGAAAGTGGCTTTGCGAAAGAGTATATTGAAGAAAATGGGGAAGATGCATCAAGCACAAGTACATTTGGTTTTATTTGGAATAATTATGGATATAACTTATCGGACGAACTCTATGTTGCGCAAAGAAATGTAATTTGTGAGTTAGCTGATAAAGGAAACTGCGTTATTGTAGGAAGATGTTCAGACTATATTCTTCGTGATCGTAAAGACGTATTGAATGTATTTATTCATGCGGATTTTGAATATCGCAAAAATCGCGTTGTATCGGTTTATGGGCAAAATGAATTTGCACCAGACAAACGAATCAAAGATAAAGATAAACGTCGTATCGCTTACTATAAATATTACACGGATCGTAAATGGGCAGATGCTAAAAACTATCAATTGTGTTTAGACAGTGGTGTTTTGGGTATTGATAAATGTGTGGAAATAATTGAAAGTGCTATGTAGAAATTTAAGAGTGTTTGATTAAGGTCAAACACTTTTTCTTTTGTGTGGTGTATAATAAAGTACATACGGAGGAAACATATGGAACAAGATTCTCTATTTTCAATACAAGAAGATACAAGGCCTTTAGCCGATCGTATGCGTCCGGAAACATTGGATGAATATGTAGGACAAAAACAGCTTGTTGCCAAGGGAAATCTTTTGTGGCAAATGATTGAACATGATCAGGTGACATCGATGATTTTCTGGGGTCCACCTGGAGTAGGAAAAACGACATTGGCACGTATTATTGCCCATCAGACAAAGAGTTATTTTGTGGATTTCTCAGCTGTTACTAGTGGCATTAAAGAAATCAAGGAAGTTATGAAACAGGCCGATACGCGTAGGGCCTTGGGACAAAAAACAATATTATTCGTAGATGAAATTCATCGTTTTAATAAGGCGCAACAAGATGCATTTTTACCCTATGTGGAAAAGGGAAGTATCATTCTAATTGGTGCTACAACAGAAAATCCTAGTTTTGAGATCAATTCCGCCCTTTTATCTAGGTGTAGAGTGTTTGTGTTAAACAGTCTAAATACGGATGACTTAAAAGATTTGATTATTCGTGCTATTTCCAGCTCAAAAGGATTAGGCAATTTAAAAATACATATTACGGATGAAGATATAGAGGCGATTGCCGCATTTTCAGGTGGGGATGCCCGCTTTTGTTTAAATACATTAGAGATGGTTGTTTATAATAGTCCAAGTGAATTGGATGGTATTCATGTTTCACAGGATATTTTGAAGCAATGCCTTCAAAAAAGGTCGTTATTGTATGATAAAAAGGGGGAGGAACACTATAATATTATTTCTGCTCTACATAAAAGTGTACGAAACTCCGATGTACAGGCCGCTGTATATTGGTTAGCACGTATGTTAGAGGCTGGAGAAGACCCTTTATATATCGCAAGAAGACTCGTTCGTATGGCTAGTGAAGACATTGGTATGGCCGATTCTAGGGCCTTAGAAATCTGTGTGGCAGCCTATCAGGCATGTCACTATTTGGGTGTTCCAGAATGCAATGTACATTTAACGCATGCAGCTGTCTATTTGGCTTTGGCTCCAAAATCAAACGCTTTAGAAGTGGCTTATAATAATGCGAAAAGTGACGCATTAAAAACATTAGATCAGCCAGTGCCTTTACACATTCGTAATGCGCCAACAAAGTTAATGAAAGAGTTAGGCTATAATAAAGGATATGAGTATTCACATGATTATGAATATCACATGACGGATATGCAATGTCTTCCAGATGCTCTAGTTGGTAAAGAATATTATGTACCAAGTGATCAGGGTTCTGAAGTGAAGGTGCGAAATCGTCTTGCGCAGATTAAACAAATCAAGGCGATGGTGCATAGGAATCGTATGATGAAGCAAAATCCTAAAGGAGGAAAATCGTGAAACCACATGAGCTAATGAATGAATTACAATATGGTGAGAGTATAGAAGTAGAATGTAAAAAAGCGTCAAATTCTTTACCAAAATCTGTATGGGAAACATATTCTTCTTTTGCAAACACAAATGGTGGAACTATATATCTAGGGGTTGATGAATCCAAAAACAATCATTTTGAGATTGTTGGAGTAGATTGTCCTGAAAAAATAATAAAAGATTTTTGGGATACAATTTCAAGCGATAAAGTAAGTTCAAATATTTTGTTGGAGAAAGATGTTCGTAAGGAATGTATTGATGGCAAAAGTGTTGTCATAATTCATGTACCTCGTGCCGATTACAAGCATAGACCAGTTTATATAAACGGAAATCCTATGAAAGGAACATATAAAAGAAATTATGAAGGAGATTATCATTGTACAGAAAGTGAGATAAAATCATTCTTTCGAGATGCTAGCGATGAAGGGAGCGATGGTACCTTGTTATCAGGCTATACAATGGAAGATATTGATGGAGATACTTTGCAGATGTATAGGAACGCATTTGAGGTACATAATCCCAATCATGTATGGAATTCATTGGATAATAAAAACTTTTTGAGAAGTCTTGGCGGATATGCAGTAAACAGAGGGACAAAAGAAGAAGGATTGACGTTAGCGGGATTATTGATGTTTGGGAAAGGCCTCTCTATACGGGAACGATTAGAGAATTTTCGCTTTGATTTTTTAGATATGACGAATTTGTTTGGAGACAGAAGATGGTCAGATCGTTTGACATATGATGGAACATGGGAAAATAACATTTACAATTTTATTAAGATAGTATTACCTAAGTTAGTATCTGATTTAAAACGACCTTTTGTTTTGGAAGGTTTTCAACGGAAAGATGATACAGTAGTACATGCCTCTATACGAGAAGCAATGATGAATAGTATTATTCACTGTGATTATCATCAAGCTGGAATTTTAAAGATAATTAAAAAAAATAATGAATTTATTTTTTCTAATCCAGGTAGATTAAAAATATCTATTGAAGAAATTTATGAAGGTGGAAATTCAGTTGCGAGAAATCCTAAAATACAAACAATGCTGAGGATGATTGGATATGGTGAGAATATTGGTTCTGGATTCCCTATGATTTTAAAGACGTGGAAAGCCGAAAATTGGAGAAAACCAGAACTTTTAGAAAATGAAAACTTATCATGTGTTGAATTGCATTTACATATGATAAGTTTATTGCCTCAAGAGATAACAGAATATTTATCGCAAATATTTAAAGAGGATTATTTCTTGTTAGAAGCAGAAGAACAAATGATTTTAAGCATTACTTATATGGATAAGGAAATTACAAATGAGAAAATACAATTATTGCTTAACACACATGTTGTTGAAGTTGGTAAATATTTATCTGATTTAGTAAAAAAAGAAATGTTGGTAGTAAACCAAAATGGTAGATGGACAACCTATAGCATAAATGAAAAGTATGGAGTATCTTTGATTTCATCTTTGGAATCAGATGAAGATTTGAATAAAACAGATAGAGAAATATTAGAATATTTAAAGAATAATAAGAAAATTACATCTAAAGATGTTATAAAGTTGACTAATATTTCATCCATATCAGGGGCTAATAAGGCTCTAAAAAGATTATTTGATAAAAATCTGTTGAAAAAAACTAGAATTAAGAATAGTGTATTTTATGAAATAAAGGAGTATTAAAGTGAAAACCACTCAAAAAAGTGGAAACCACTCAAAAAAAGTGGAAACCACTCAAAAAAGTGGAAACCACTCAAAAAAAGTGGAAACCACTTTATGAGATACAAACAAAACTTGGAGGATTACATGAAAATAGAAATTCATAGTTTACAAGAAACACAGGAATTTGCCACTAAAATGGCAGATCTTTGCGGAAATAAACAATTAGTCATTACATTAGATGGAGATTTGGGTGCAGGTAAAACGACTTGGACAAAAAGTTTCGGGAAAGCTTTGGGTGTAAAGAATGTGATTAATTCACCAACCTTCACAATCTTAAAGGATTATAAACAAGAAGGTGGAGTCCCTTTCCATCATATTGATGCGTATCGTTTGGAAGGAAAATGTCAGGACTTAGGTTTTGAAGATTGTTTTGATGAAGGAATTACTGTAGTAGAATGGTCTGAATTTATTGAAGATCAATTGCCACAAGATCATATCAAAATTTCTTTTGAAGAAGGTATCGATGAAAATCGTACAGTGACATTAGAATATACGGGTCCTGTATCAAAAAGTATTGTGGAGGCATATCATGATTAGTTTATGTATGGATAGTGCTTATAAAGCATTAGTGTTAGGTTTATATAAAGATGGAACATTGATTGATGGTGTATCTATTGAAGCGTTCAAGAAACAAAGTGAAACGATTTTTGTGGAATTAAATCAATTGTTTGAAAAAACAGGTTTAGACTACAAAGACGTAGATGAAGTAATCATTACAGATGGTCCGGGTTCTTATACAGGTATTCGTATTGCGATGACAATTGCGAAAGTATTTTGTACACAAATGCATAAAACATTAAAGTGTATTAGTACAATGCAGTTGTTTGCGGGCATGGATGAAAGTGCCAATGTTATTTTGGATGCACGTAGTAAAAGAGCGTATGTAGCACATTTAGAAAAGGGTGTTGTTGTTGTTGGTGAAACACAAATTTTAGAAGTCGATCAATTGGAAGATTTCTTAAATGAACATCCTGGAACATTATATGGAGATGGTTATTTGGTGAATCAAGAAGCTGCAAGTTGTGATTTCTTGAAGAATTTTATGGAGGTACCAAGTCGTACAATTGAAAATGTACATGCTTTAGTTCCTCAATATTTAAAAGAAAGTGATGCTTATAAAGCATGATTTTTAAAGAAATGAAAGACACGGATCTTGCTCGTGTTTTAGAACTTGAACAAGCTTGTTTTAAACAACCTTGGCTAGAAAAAGATTGTTTATATGAATTGAATGAGAATCCCTTTTCTCATGGTTGGATCTTAGAAGATGGAGATACCATTGTTGGCTACGCCTTTTTATGGGAAACATTTGAAATGGCGCAGCTAGCTCGTATTGGAGTCGATCCTGACTTAAGAAAAAGAGGATATGGTAAAGAATTGATGATGCATTTATTTGATCGAGCTCGAGAAGCAGCTTGTGAATATATGACATTAGAGGTTCGTGCTAGTAATGAGGCAGCCTTGAACTTATATCAAAAAATGGGCTTTATTCAAGTCAATGTATCTAAGAATTATTATCCGGATGGAGAAGATGCTATTGTGATGACATTGGCATTGTAGGAGGATTGTATGATTATTATCGGAATTGAAAGTAGTTGTGATGAAACAGCCGTTGCGGTTGTCAAAGATAAAAAGGAAGTACTATCGAGTGTGGTCGCAAGTCAAATTGATGTGCATACAGAATTTGGTGGGGTCGTACCCGAAGTTGCGAGTCGTATTCATGTAGAAAATATTTCGTATTGTATTGAAAAAGCATTGAAGGATGCCAATATCACTATGGAAGATGTGGATGCGGTTGCTGTTACGCAAGGTCCTGGCTTAATTGGATGTTTACACGTTGGTGTGCAAGCTGCCAAGACTTTGGCTTTTGCCTACCACAAACCATTAGTTCCTGTGCATCATTTGGCAGGGCATATTTATGCCAATGAATTAGTGGTGGATATGAAATATCCTGTGTTGGCACTTGTTGTTTCTGGTGGAAATACAGAACTTGTTTATATGAAGGATGAAACAAGTTTTGAAATCTTAGGAGAAACACAGGATGATGCGATTGGAGAAGCCTTTGACAAAGTGGCTCGTGTGTTGGGTCTTGGATATCCTGGTGGTCCTAAAATTGATAAATTGGCAAAAGAAGGTAAGCCGGTATATGAACTGGCAAAACCGAAGACACAAGGTCGTTATGATTTTAGTTTTTCTGGATTGAAGAGTAGTGTTCTACAATTTACAAAGCGTATGGAAAGACAAGGCAAGACATTTGATATGGCAGATTTGGCTTGTTCATTCCAGGAATGTGCATTGGATGAAATTTTCTCTCGAGTAAGAGCTGTACTTGATGATCATAAAGATATTCGCCATTTCGTTGTAGGTGGTGGAGTAAGTGCTAACTCAAGACTTCGTGAAAAAGTAGAAGAATTAAGAAATGAATATCCAGAAGTTGAGTTTACAGTGCCTCCAATGTATTGTTGTACAGACAATGCAAGTATGATTGGTGTTGCAGGAACCATCGCCTATCTTTCTGGAAGAAGAGGAGATGCAAGTTTAACAGCCGATTCAAGTTTAGAAATTCAATAGGAGGTTTTATGCAAGAGTTACGTTTACTTCAAGAAAAAGATTTAGAAAGTATATATCCAATCTATGTATATTATGTAAAGACAAGTACAGCTATATTTGATGTTGTGCCAGATTCTTTTGATGTATTTAAAGAACATATGGTGGAAATTTCAAAGACAAATCCATTTTATGTCGCATTTAATAATGATGTTTTAATTGGTTATGGCTATGTGCACCCTGCTTTTTCTAAAGAGGCGTATAAGTATTGTATAGAACTTACTATTTATTTTAAAGAAGGAAAACATTATGGCTTGCCTTCAAAAATGCTAGATCAGCTTGAAGCGGATTGTAGAAAATTAAACATACGTTGGATCATTTCATGTATTACAGATTCGAATGAAGAAAGTATAGCTTTTCATAAAAAGCATGGCTTTACTATGTATGGGGCATTGCCTTCTTGTGGTATAAAATTTGATGCGTGGCATGGTGTGGTTTGGCTTTGTAAGAGACTGGATGAGGTTAAAAAGGATTTTTTGTGTGCAAGTAATGCAACTATCTTGGGTAATGTTTCAATTGGTGAAGGTTCAAGTGTTTGGTATAACGCTGTGATTCGTAGTGAAGAAGAAACGATTGAAATTGGACAGGAAACCAATATTCAAGATCAGTGTGTTTTGCATACGGATTGTGGTTATCCATTAAAAATTGGTAATCGTGTCACGATTGGTCATGGGGCTATTGTGCATGGTTGTACGATTGAGGATGAGGTGCTTATTGGTATGGGTGCTATTATCTTAAATGGAGCTCATATAGGAAAGCATAGTATCATCGGTGCTGGTTGTGTTGTGCCTGAAAATATGGTGATTCCACAAAAGAGTGTTGTGGTTGGAGTACCGGCTAAAATCATTAAAAAGACTTCAGAATCTCAGGTTTCTGACATTCTTTCAAATGCAGATCATTATGTAAAATTATCGAAAAAATTGGGTTAGTCATTTGGCTAATCCTTTTGTATATTGTAAAATCGTTGTAGTGAGGTTGACTATGGAAAACTTATTAAATTATGTACGTTTAAGAAGAGATATCGACTTTTCTGTTCGTCCCTTTAATGAGGTGGATATGTTAGTATGTGCCGATCTATCTTATGTGGATTGGGATGGCATTGTGGAAAAGGACGAGGTTTCTTTAGAGGTAGCATGTCGTAAATATCTTTCTTTATATAGTGAAGAGGAATTAAAAAGTAAGTATACATTTTCAATGAATCTTCCACATTTAATTGATGCGTTGCAAGATACGATTCGTTATGGAAATATAAAGTTAAAGAACTATAAAAAAGTCTATAGCGATGAAGATGTGATTCAATTTAGTGTGGTAACACTTGTGTTGCCAGATGGATCTTTCGTTATTTCTTTTAGTGGTACGGATGGTAGTATTACGGGATGGAAAGAAAATTTAATGATGACCTATAGCAAGGATCTTCCTTGTCAAATCCTGGCGAGGGATTATGTCAAAGAAACTATTGCGGATATTCCTGAAACGAGTTCTTTGTTTGGATTAAAAAAGAAAAAAGTCTATCCAAAGATGTATTTGACGGGGCATTCGAAGGGTGGAAATCTGGCGATGTATGCCTATTTAAAAAATCCAAAACTACAGGGATATATTAAGGGTGTGAAAAGTTTTGATGGGCCTGGCTTTGCGGATGGTTTTTGGCAAGGTGATGAGGATGTGTCTAAGATTACAAACTATATTCCTAAGGATAGTATTGTGGGTCGTGTTTTAGATCATAGAGAACAAACAAAAGTCATGGATGCTCAAGGTTCTGGCCTAGTTCAGCATGATACGCTTATGTGGAGTGTGGATATAAAAGACTTTAATTATTGTGATGCACTCACAAAAGAGAGTGATGATTTATTGGAATATGCAAATAAGTTATTGATGGATCGTCCACTGGAAGAAAAAGAGCGTTATTGTCATTTGATTGGAGAATTATTTGATCGTATGGAAATTTATACGATTGCGGATTTAACTGAATTTTCATTTAAACAGGCATTGTCTGGAATTAAGGAGATTCGTCAATTGAATGCAGAAGAAATTAAGTTTATGTTTGAAGTTGTGAAATTTATTGCGGTGCAATCCGCTCCAATATTAGTGAAGGGAAGAAAGTGAAATGAGAAAAATAGGTTGGATTGGTGCTGGCATTATGGGTCAGCCAATGGTTATTCATTTATTGAATAAGGGTTATGAAGTGCATGTGTACGCAAGACATCCAGAAAGGGTAGAACAAGCTAAAAATGCAGGTGCCATTTTAGAAGAATCGATTGAGTCTTTGACATCCAATGTAGATGTGATTTGTACAATGGTCGGTTTTCCTAGTGATGTTAAAGAAGTATATGATGTGATTTTTAGTTGTATTGAAGCGGGTAAAACTTGTATTGATTTTACGACTTCAAGTCCAAAGTTAGCTAAAGAATTGTATACAAAAGGAAAAGAATTGGGTGTTCATGTAGTGGATGCGCCAGTGACTGGTGGAGATACGGGAGCGAAAAATGGTACTCTAACTGTTTTGGTTGGTGCAGACAAAGAGGATTTTGAAACAAATAAAGAAATCTTTGAAGCGTTTGGAACACAAATTGAGTATTGTGGCAAGGCTTGTTGTGGTCAACATGTCAAGATGGCGAACCAAATCATGATTGCGAACACGTTACAAGGTATTTGTGAGGCCATGTCGTATTTGAATTGTAAAGATGTGGATGAATCTTTCGTGTATCGCTTCTTGCGTAATGGTGCTGCTGGATCTAAACAATTGGAATTCCAAGGTAAGAAGATGTTAGAGAATGATTATGCGCCTGGTTTTTATGTGAAGCATTTTGTGAAGGATTTAAAAATTGCAGTACAAGAGGCCAATTTTCCTTTGTATGGTGTAAATCGTGTCATCAAAGAATATGTGGATCTAATGGATCGTGGTATGAGTGATTTAGGCACGCAATGTTTGATTGAATATTTTAGAAAGCCACAAATTAAAGCAGTCATCTTTGATATGGATGGTTTGATGTTTAATACGGAAAAGATGTTTAAGGATGAGTTCAAAGAGAAGGCTAAAGAATTAGGCGTTTCTTGTCCAGACTATTTTCCGGAACCTTTAATTGGTTGTGATTCAAGAAAGGTTGCAGAGTTTGAAATGATGTATCCAGGTGTGACAAGAGTTATGGAAGAAATTCAGGAAGAGCGTGTGGATTATTTCTTTACATATTTTAAAGAGCCTGGTAGTGCCAATATGGTTGGATTACAGAATTTAATTGAGTATATTGAAGAGAATAAGATTCCTTATGCGGTGGCTTCAAGTTCACATCCGCAGGCTATTAAAAAGTTCTTGTCGCATGCAGGCTTTGTGTTAAGTCCCAATGTGATTGTATCTTCTAAAGAGGGATATAACTCAAAGCCGGCTCCAGATGTTTTCTTGGCAGCAGCTGAAAGATTAGATGTAAAGCCAGAAAACTGTTTAGTGTTAGAGGATAGTAAGCATGGAATTATGGCAGCAGCCAATGCGAAGATGCAATCCATTTTTATTCAAGATCAGATTGCGCCAGATGACGAAATGAAGGAGTATATCCAAGAATCTTGTAAGGATTTAAATGAAATAATTGATTATTTAAAGCGTTGTAAATAATTGGTTGCTACTTTATAATATTTTTGAGAAATTAATAGGAGGACGTAATGAAAAAAGAATTAGTCATTGTTCTTGATTTTGGAGGACAATATAATCAGTTGGTTGCACGTCGTGTTCGTGAGTGCAATGTATATTGTGAAATTTATTCATATAAAACAGATTTAGAAAAAATCAAAGCTATGAATCCAAAGGGAATTATCTTAACTGGAGGACCAAATAGTTGTTATGAGGCAGATTCACCTACATATTCAAAGGAATTATTTGAATTGGGTATCCCAGTTCTTGGTCTTTGCTATGGCGCACAATTGATGATGCATGTATTGGGTGGAAAAGTAGAAAAAGCGGATCACCGTGAATATGGTAAGACAGAGGTTCTTGTGGATAAGACTTCTTCTAAAATCTTTGAGGGGGTATCAGAAAAAACAATTTGCTGGATGTCACACTTTGACTATATTTCACAGGTAGCACCTGGTTTTGAAATTACGTCTCATACAGATAACTGTCCTTGTGCATCAAGTGAAAATGCAGAAAAAGGATTATATGCAATTCAGTTCCATCCAGAAGTATTACATACACAAGAAGGGTCAAAAATGTTATATAACTTCGTTCGTGGTGTTTGTGGATGCTGTGGTGATTGGAGAATGGATAACTTTGTTGAAGAACAAATTAAGGCTATTCGTGAAAAGGTTGGAGATGGAAAAGTTTTATGTGCCCTTAGTGGTGGAGTAGACTCTTCTGTTGCAGCTGTATTATTATCAAAAGCAATTGGTAATCAATTGACATGTGTATTTGTTGATCATGGTTTACTTCGTAAAAACGAAGGGGATGAAGTAGAAGCTGTATTTGGCCCAGAAGGTCCATATGAATTAAACTTCATTCGTGTAAATGCGCAACAAAGATATTATGAAAAGCTAAAGGGTGTTGAAGAACCAGAAGCAAAACGTAAGATCATTGGTGAAGAATTCATTCGTGTATTTGAAGAAGAGGCTAAGAAAATTGGAAAAGTTGATTTCTTAGTTCAGGGAACGATTTATCCAGATGTTGTTGAGAGTGGTTTAGGTGGAGAATCTGCTGTAATTAAATCTCACCACAATGTTGGTGGACTTCCTGATCACGTAGATTTCAAAGAAATCATTGAACCATTACGTGACTTATTCAAGGATGAAGTTCGTAAAGCCGGTTTAGAATTAGGTATTCCTGAATACTTGGTATTCAGACAACCATTCCCAGGACCTGGTTTAGGAATTCGTATCATTGGTGAAGTAACTGAAGAAAAAGTAAAAATCGTCCAAGATGCAGATGCTATCTATCGTGAAGAAATCGCAAATGCTGGATTAGACCGTTCAATCGGTCAATACTTTGCAGCATTGACAAACATGCGTTCAGTAGGTGTTATGGGTGATGAAAGAACATATGATTATGCCATCGCTTTACGTGCTGTTAATACAATTGACTTTATGACTGCAGAATCAGCTCAGATTCCATATGAAGTATTAAATAAAGTTATGTCTCGTATTATCAATGAGGTTCGTGGGGTTAACCGTGTAATGTATGACCTTACTAGTAAGCCTCCTGGAACAATCGAGTTTGAATAGTATACATGTCACTTAACAACCTGCGTTATCCTCTTTTTAACAAAAGTCGTTAGCGTGGGAAGAATGGCAGATGAGAAAAAAATACAGAAGTAATATCAGACCTTAGGGATGAAAATCCTTAGGGTCTTTTTTTACGAATCCTGTTAACGAATATCTTAAAAAACCTTGTAAAATCAATACTTTTAAAGAAATCTCTCCCCCACACCCCCTCTCTAAATCTCGTAACGAATCCTGTCAACGAATCTCGTTTACGACAGTCGATACGACATGGAAAAGAAAGTGTGCGGAGGCTAATGGAGTTTGCTAAAAAGACGCTAACGGGATTTGTTAAATGACAATACAGATAACAAAAAAAGCCTTTAAATAAAGGCTTTTTTTGTGCTTGTTGATACCGTTGGGTACATTTTGAGTACATACTATTTGTGTATACTACTGTAAAGAGTAATGTAGAATATGTTTTTTTATACTTTTAAAATTTATTTTTATTCTAATTTTCTAGTTCTAATGTTAGAGAATTATAAAATTCAGGATCTGATAGATTTAATGATTTGAAGTTATCTTTTAGCTTGATTGCGCAAGGCTTGAAGGTAAGATATGTTAATCCTCCACTAACCGCACCACCTACAACAGGAACAACTTTGGATACACCTTTAGCAAATACATCTTTTGTCATTTTAAATCCAAGTGTTGTCGCTACTTTTTTTACAATTGGATATAAAGTTGTCTTAGTTAAAGCTTTTTGTGCTAAAGTTTTCGACACTTTATTTCCTGCAGTTTCTGCAATAATCTTGACACCTTGATTTGCTCCATTAACACCAAACATGACACCTAGAAAAATAAGTAATTGATTCATCGTTTCATCGCTGATGTTATTTTCACTCAATTCAAACTCTTGGAATCCATATAAATATGCTAATTTTTGCATTACACGTAAAAGGAAACCAAAATATTGAGCGACATCTGCAGGTATTGTTGCAGCCATTGCAAATCCCCCAGGAATTCCTGCTGCAAAAGAAATAGCGGAAACTTTGTTTGTTTCATATTCTATGACTTGATCTGCTATTTCGTTAATTTTTTCTCTTGGTATGCCCATAGATGCTGGATTGGAAGAAATAGCTTTTAATACTTGTTCTTCTGGATAATATTTAATTAATTCTTTAAACAAGAATTCACTTCTTTCAATCTTAACTCCTGGAACATGTAAAGCACGTACCAATACATCTTGTGGAGTGATCTCTATTTCTGAAATTTTATCTGATGCCAAACTTGCTAGCTCTTGTGTTTTTTCTACAGAAGCATTTATTACACTTCCAGCAGTATCTGCAATAGTTTTTGTAGAGCTTTTCACTAGTTCGCTTGATTTAGAAGCTAATTCGTTTAAATCTACATTTTTTGTTAATTCTCCTACTTTTGATAAAGAATCTTTAAAAAGTTTGTTAAAGTCAGCCATTTTATTTCTCCTATTTATTGTTATTTTTCTTCACGCTTTTTTCTATCTAATTCAATTTTTTCTTTATTACGTTGCATTACATTTTGTAGATATTCTAATTGCTTCTTGGATTGCTCTTCTAGAGATAATTCAGGAAGCTTTTCTTTTGTTAAAGTAGCTTGATATTTTTCTTTGATATATTTTTTTTGATTTTGATAATATAAATCATCCATTAGATAGTTCTTATGCTTATTGTAGGCTTGTTTGATTTCGTTAATCGCTTCGACTAATGTAGCATTTTCGGAATAAGAGTCATTTCCGTAAACTGTTAGTTGTGCATAGTAACGATCATCTTCGGTCTCTATATCATTATAAGGACGTCTATTTACTTCAATTTCAAATCCTAGTTCATTAGTTTCTAGTAATTCAAATAGAAAGTCGATGACATCATCCATGGATGTGATTGATTTTTTACTGTTTGATATTTCGCATAACCAATCCAATGAAACATTACATCTTTTTGCAATAGTAACGAGGATATCTTGGTTAGGTGTGTTCTTATTGTTTTCATAGGCTGATACAGAAGGCTGAGGAATTTCTAATAAATCAGCAAACTCTTTTTGTGTCATGTTCATATCTTTTCTTAATTGTTGTAATCTATTTCCGAAACTCATATTGTCTTCCACCTTTTTAAGTATTATTTATCATTATATCATAATTTCATATAAAAATAAGTATATATATAAAATATAAGCAAATCATATAAATATATAAAATAATTGTTAACAACTTCGACAGAACTCTTTACAATATGGAATATAAGATTTTCATATAAATATATAAAAAGATAATCACTGATGGGTTCCAAATATTAATCAATACATAAGAAAGCGAGGTGATTATCAATGGCAAAGAAAATCTTATTAAGAGCAGGAGATGTAGCTGAAATGTTAGATGTATCTATTAGTAAAGCATACAAAATCATTCACGAAGCGAATGAAAAACTAGAAAAAATGAACAAGCTTACTATTAGAGGTAGAATTCCTTTTGAATATTTAAATGATATTCTTTATTTCAGTGAGTCAAACGTGAATAAGGAGGATGATCAAAATGGCAACAGCGAAGAAGAATCCGATAACTAACAAATGGGACATTCAAATTCGATACAAAGATTCTTTTGGAAACAATAAGAAAACCACACGTAGAGGATTTGACACAAAAAAAGAAGCAGAAAGAGCAGCTTATGATTTTATCAAGAAACAAGAAAAAGATTTTAATATGTTATTTTCTGACTTCATCGACATTTATATGGACGACATGAAAAGTCGACTAAAAGAAAACACGGTCCGAACAAAACATTTTATTATTGATCTAAAAATCCTTCCTTATTTTGCGAATCTTAGAGTGAATGAAATTACTCCAGCAAAAGTTAGATCTTGGTAAAATGAAATGATAGCAAAAGGATATAAGGATACGTATTTGAAAACTATCAACAATCAACTAAGCGCTATCTTCAATTTTGCAGTTCAACTGTATGGACTAAGTGAAAATCCAGTAAGAAAAGCCGGAGGAATGGGAAAGAGTCACTCTGAAGAGATGAAGTTTTGGACGAAAGATGAGTTTGTACGATTCTCAGAAAAAATTATGAATAAGCCAACATCTTACATCATCTTTAAAGTCTTTTATTGGACCGGTGGTACTACGTCAAGAAAAAGGACTCATAAAATAGATAAATTTTAAATTCTAATG
>NZ_JAJDMK010000307.1:0-255 GCF_020593575.1 Holdemanella sp. DFI.5.55 | reverse complement strand
AACACGTTGCTGGCCAATTTAATTGCATAGTACGGCCCCGCCCCGAACTTACGCATGGTATCCGTATCACGACCGGTCTGATAGTCACGGCCAATCTCTTTAAAATGATTGAAGTCAGTAACCGTCTGCGTCAGGCTGATTGCCGGCACGTGCAGCTGTTTAGCCAGTTCTGGCAATGAATCCGCGCTGAGCAGCTTTTGCATAAACTTTGGGTAGGGCAGGCGCCGGTCATCTTTTTCCTGCTGAGCAAAAACC
>NZ_JAJDMK010000306.1:0-255 GCF_020593575.1 Holdemanella sp. DFI.5.55 | reverse complement strand
GCAGGCGATGCTTAATGGCTCAAATATCTGAGCAGCATTATTATTTTTACGTGCTCTATTGCGCGGATCACACGCTTTATGGCGGCTACTCCACGGATGTCTGGCGCCGGTTTGCGATGCATCAATCCGGCAAGGGAGCCAAGTATACCCGACCGCAGAAACGCCATCCGCTCAAGCTTTTGTACTATGAGGAGTTCGATAATCAGCATGATGCGCTGAGTGCGGAATGGCATTTTAAACATCAGTCGCGCGCTA
>NZ_JAJDMK010000305.1:0-256 GCF_020593575.1 Holdemanella sp. DFI.5.55 | reverse complement strand
AAGACTGGGCGGTATGCTCTTTAATGACCTCCGCCGTGCTTAGCCCAGCAAAACGCGCAACATCCTCCAAATCAGGACCATACTTGCCGCCATAGCAGACTGGGATCAGCCAGGTCTTGGATGGCGGCAGTGGTGCGTTCATCGATTTTTCAATTAACGGCTCAAGCTGATCTTTCAGTTCTTCAAAGCTGGTCTGGCCACCATCAAAGGTTACGGTCAGCGTCCGATAGGCTGGAATAATCGTTTTGACTGCCGA
>NZ_JAJDMK010000304.1:0-257 GCF_020593575.1 Holdemanella sp. DFI.5.55 | reverse complement strand
AGTTTTTCTGTGACCGGCAATTCTGGGTCTCTCGGTGGAATTGCCGGTTACTCTGAAGGTTCGGTGATTAGCGCTTGTTCAAACAGGGGAGCTGTCACTATGACCGGAAAGATGGGTCGTGGTGGTGGAATCGTAGCGACTAATAATGGCTCTTCTATCGTTTCCTGTTTCAATACGGAGGATATCCGTGTTACTGCTACCGGTTCTGGTTCTAGCGATGCCGCATATGCGGGCGGTATCGGAGCCTATAGTAGCGG
>NZ_JAJDMK010000303.1:0-258 GCF_020593575.1 Holdemanella sp. DFI.5.55 | reverse complement strand
TAGATTTCATTTCAGGTCCTAACACTGTATCTACACTACGTAATTTCGCAAATGAGAATACTGGTGCTTTGACAAAGACTCTTTCTTTATCTTCAGGATGATATCCAGGCGTATATCCTTGTTCTTCAATTGATTTTCCTAAAATAGCCTGTGTTGCAATATAACTCATAGGAACACCTGTAATCTTAGATAAGAATGGTACAGTACGAGATGAACGTGGGTTTACCTCTAATACATATACGTTACTTTCTTTATCTA
>NZ_JAJDMK010000302.1:0-259 GCF_020593575.1 Holdemanella sp. DFI.5.55 | reverse complement strand
CATAGCCATGCACGCCACGGTAGCGATCGCTTGTGCCCATCATTGACGGCAAGACCGATTCAACGACGGCCGGACGCTGGGCCTCATCAGTAAAGTACCAACCGGCTTTGGCCTCAACCAAAAACGTACAGCGCGGATCAGCCCCCAGTCTAACCGCCTGAGCACCGTCATAGATCTTCTCAATTCCCTTAACCCCAGCAATTTCTCGTCTGACCTCATCACGATCGATTCCTGGCCGCACATAGACGTAGGTTTCGCC
>NZ_JAJDMK010000301.1:0-259 GCF_020593575.1 Holdemanella sp. DFI.5.55 | reverse complement strand
ATCGATCATGCCTGCATGATCGATGGCATCCGGACAATCCAAGGTAAAAGAAAATGGATTGTCATCAATGAGGATCGTCTCCCAGCCCTGCTCTTTTAAGACGCTGGCAACCTGAAAAGCCGCGGCATCGAGCTCATCGCCATGTTCAATGCTGTCGGCGCCGGCTCCAATCAGAAGAACTTTTTTCATCGCCATCCCTCCTCGCGCTGCTTCATAATGTCCATAAACTCATCAAAAAGATTGTTGGTTTCATCCGGAC
>NZ_JAJDMK010000300.1:0-259 GCF_020593575.1 Holdemanella sp. DFI.5.55 | reverse complement strand
GAATTCATCCAGGTGCGGCATGAAGAAGCAGGGGCTTTGGCAGCAACCGCTGATGCCAAATTAACGGGCAAGATTGGGGTCTGCTTTGGCTCTGCCGGCCCGGGTGCCATTCACCTGCTCAATGGGCTGTACGATGCCAAGCATGATCATGTTCCGGTTTTGGCAATCATTGCTCAGGTTCCTTCAACGCGTATGAATCTGGACTTTTTCCAAGCAATGGATGAGGAACCGGCATTTGAGGACGTTTCGGTTTGGAACA
>NZ_JAJDMK010000299.1:0-259 GCF_020593575.1 Holdemanella sp. DFI.5.55 | reverse complement strand
TTTCAATTTCCTCCTTTTCCTCTAATTCTTATAAATCCAACCATTCTACATCCGTCAATGTCTTGACGACTTTTAACACAGTGCTTTTCACAAGTCCAAAATGATTACTCGTTCCTTCATAAATAGACTGATCATAAATGCTTCGACATATGTAGAATAAATTGTGCACGTCTTATTCATTAAAATTATATGAAGTATTTCCTGTGATTTCAATCAGATTCATTTTGTAGTCATGGAAACAAGCTGTAAACCTTTCATC
>NZ_JAJDMK010000298.1:0-260 GCF_020593575.1 Holdemanella sp. DFI.5.55 | reverse complement strand
GTGGTGACAACCCGACAGGTTGAACGGCGCGTATGGATGCGCAGCTGGCATACCAAAACAGATGAGGACTGATACGTGCACACAACCAAGACAGTGACTATGACCCTGGCCCTGGGGTTGGCAAGCCTGGCTCATGCCGCCCCCGTGGTTCATTTCTACAACTGGTCCGATTATATCGGTGAAACCACCCTCAGCGATTTTCAGGGTCTCGTTGGAGTCAAACACGTCATAGACGGTCTTGATCCCGGTCGCCTGCTGGA
>NZ_JAJDMK010000030.1:0-26405 GCF_020593575.1 Holdemanella sp. DFI.5.55 | reverse complement strand
AAACTACAATTTCAACAAATTTTACATTACTTATTGACATTTAATAGTTTGTCTTTTGATTCGGATAAGCTCTTCCAAAAGGAAAACCCCAAGAAAAATCTTCTCGGGGTCTAAAAAATACAAAAAATACTTTTGTGTCTTCTACCATCCAGACTATACTGTCGGTCTTGGAATTACACCAAGTCAGCCACTTGCGTGGGTCGCGGACTTTTACCGCCGGTAGGGAATTGCACCCTGCCCCGAAGAACTCATTGAATCTATGTTCGCAAATAAAATAACACACTTATTTTCATTATGCAATTAATTTGTTTATTTTTTCACAATGTGACTATTTTTCACCTTTCATCTCAAATAAGATATCTCTTAACTGCGCTGCTCTTTCGAAATCTAAAGTACGAGCTGCCTCTTTCATTTCCTGCTCTAATTCTTTGATCATCTTTTCCTTTTGTTTTGCCGGCAACTTTTTCTTCTTCAAATACTTAGCTGCCATTTCCTTAGTTTCCTTAGAACGAACTACATCGTGGATTGGTTTAATGATTGTCTTAGGAACAATACCATGTTTTTCATTGTATTCCATCTGAATCGATCTACGTCTTGCGGTTTCATCTATGGCTTCTTGCATACTTTCCGTAATTTTGTCGGCATACATAATAACTTTACCTTTGGCATTACGTGCCGCACGACCAATAATCTGAATCAATGATCGTCTTGATCTTAAGAAACCTTCTTTATCCGCATCTAATATCGCAATCAAGCTGACTTCCGGAATATCCAAGCCTTCCCTTAATAAGTTGATACCTACAAGTACATCGTATTTTCCTTGGCGTAAATCATGAATGATCTCCGTACGTTCAATCGTTGTAACTTCATGGTGTAGCCACGCTACTTTTAAATCCATATTCTTTAAATAGGAAGTTAAATCTTCAGCCATACGAACCGTTAGCGTCGTAATCAGAGTTCTTTCATGTTTTTCAAGGCGCTCCTTGATTTCATCTACTAAGTCATCAATTTGACCTTCAATAGGACGTACTTCGACTTCCGGGTCTAAAAGACCTGTTGGACGAATGATTTGTTCAACAATTTCCCCATGCGTTTGATCCAGTTCATAATCTCCAGGTGTTGCAGATACAAAGATGGCATTTTTAATCAACCCCTCAAATTCATTAAAACGCAAAGGTCGATTATCTAAAGCGCTTGGAAGTCTAAAGCCATAATCCACCAATATTTGTTTTCTTGCGCGGTCTCCATTATACATGCCACGAATTTGTGGTAAAGAAACATGACTTTCATCTACCACAAGCAAGAAATCATCTGGAAAATAATCAAATAGTGTATACGGTTTTTCGCCTGGTTTTCTGCCATCAATATGCCTTGAATAGTTTTCAATACCTGGACATACGCCAAATTCCCTTAATGCTTCTATGTCATAACGACACCTTTGTTCCAAACGCTCTTTTTCTAATGGTTTATCCTGCTCATCAAAATAAGCCAATCTTTCATCCAATTCTTCTTGAATTGTGTCTGCTGCATGATTGATGATATCCATACTTGTCGCATAGCCATTGGCCGGATAAATAATATACAGCTGATAAGATTGATTGACATGTCCTGTTACTGGATCGACTTCACAAATTCTTTCCACTTCATCATCAAACATTTCAATACGAATTAAATAACGATCTGTATGACCTGGTGTGATTTCAATGACATCCCCACGTACTCTAAAAGTCCCTCTTAATGGATCTGTATCATTACGCTTATATTGTTGATGTACTAACGCTAGCATCAATTCATTTCTTTCAATGATCTGTCCGCTTCTTAAAGTAAAGATCATATGACGATATTGTTCTGGATTACTAGCACCATAAATAGAGGCAACACTAGCTACAATAATCGTATCTCTTCTTTCTAAAACACTATTTACAGCTGCCATTCTAAGCATATCCAATTCTTCATTGGTCTTTGTGTTTTTATCAATATATGTATCTGTTTTTGGCAAATAGGCTTCTGGCTGGTAATAATCAAAATAAGAGACGAAATATTCCACACGATTATGTGGAAAAAATTCTTTAAATTCGGAATACAACTGTCCCGCCAAAGTTTTATTATGTGCAAACACCAAGGTTGGTCGATTCACTTGGGCAATCACATTCGAAATTGTAAATGTTTTTCCAGTTCCTGTAGCTCCCAACAGTACTTGAAATTTTTTATCTTCTTTTAAACCAGAAACCAATTCCCTAATAGCTTCTGGCTGATCTCCACTCGGTTTATATTCAGATACTAATTCAAACTGATTTTTCATACGTTCACATCCTTCTTCTCCATTATATACAAAAAGTAGGTTTATACCTACTTTTGTGCCTCTTCTATCGCTTTTTGTCTTTGCGTATCATCACTTGGTGTTCCATTCATCTTCAACAATACTTTTTCCATCAAAAGATCCCACGTCTTTTTATCACAATCTCCCGTTACTTCTAAACGATTGTCCTGTTGAAAACTTGCCAAAGCTTGAGAGCTGGTATTTGAAAAATATGTATCTGTTCGATCCACATCATATCCTAAATACTTCAGATATACTTGTAAAGCTTGAGCATTATCATCCACGCTGTCTTTTTTGATGACATCCTTTTTCTTGACTTTATAATAGGACGTTGTCTTCACTTCTCCAAGTTTTACTTCAATATCTGGTTTAAAACCCTTCTTGTTGATACTTGTACCTTTTGGCGTATACCAACGTGCCACTGTATACTTAAAACTTGTTCCATCTGAGAATGGTACTGTAACTTGTTCGGTACCTTTACCGTAAGATGTTGTTCCTACCGTAATCACTGTATCCCCTAAATTATCTTTTAAAGCACCAATCAAAACTTCGGCTGCACTTGCCGTATTTTCATTTTGTAGAACAATAATTTTACCCATTTTTACTTGATTGAATTCATCTTTTGCCATTTCTTTAGTAAACTTGCCATCTTTATCTTTTTCCTTGAAGACAACTGACTTTTTGGGAATCAAAGAACTTGAAATTTCCAATGCCGCATTTAAATAGCCGCCACCATTATTACGTAAATCTAAGACCAACTTTTTGATCCCCGCTTCTTGTAGGCGAGACATTGCCTTTGAGAAATCTTTGCCACTATTTTCTGAGAAACTCGTTAGAATAATTTCTCCATAACCTTCGTATACGTTACATACGACCGTTGAATCAAAAGTACCTGGAATCAAATTTGTCGTATATTCTTTTCCATCACGAAGATATTTTGTTTTAACATTCTGCCCTTCATGCGCCTTAATATATTTAATGATTGTGTCTGAATCATTTTCACTACATTTTAAATCATCTAATGAAATGATTTCATCTTGGGGTTTTAAGCCTTTCTTATCCGCTGTTGAATTGATGTATACGTTGGAAACGACGAAGTTTTTACTTTCATTTAAATAAAAAGAGATCCCTAATCCTACATTACTTCCTTCAAGACTGCTTGAAAAGGCTCTGGCTTGTTCTAAGTCAAAATAGTTTGTATGAACATCTTGATCTAGAGTTGTCATTCCATCAATAGCTTGTTCCATAAGTTTGGAATCCAAATTTTTGATTTTATTCGAATAATACCAATCTGAATTCAAAATTGAATAAATGGTATCAAATTTTTCTTGTTCTTTACTATTTCCTGTCGTTTTTTTATTTAAAATAGCTGGTACACTTATGCCTGCGCCAAAACATGCAATGCATAGTAGTGTAATCAATATTGTTTGACTTTTTTTTCTCATAAGCTCATCCTATTCTAAAACAAAATGGGACGAATCATTCGCCCCAATAATTCCATATAGAAAGTATACGAAACAATCCTTTATTCTGCAATGTTTTTATCGTTTCATTTTCAAATATTTTCTTACCGCAAACAAGGATGCGAACCCACCAATCAAGGCTCCCGCAAGAATGATAGAGAGTCCTACTTGAAAGCTGATTGTACTTGGTTTAAATAGGGCAAACATAGGTGTGAATAGTTTTCCGTCTAAACTTTCGTACAGCTTTTCATATCCAAAATGCACCAATAAATATGGAATGATAGATCCAATTAGTCCAATAAAAATACCTTCGACAATGAATGGATTACTGATGAAACCATTCGTTGCACCTACTGTACGCATAATAATGATTTCATCACTTCTTGAATCAATTGTCGTTCGAATCGCGTTATAAATCAAATATAAAGACAATAGAGTCAATAAAGCAACAATGCCTAAACCAATCTTTTGAATCATATTCAACATGTCTACTAAGCTTGTAACGCTGTCTCCTCCAAAAGCTGTGCTGGATACGCCATCAATTTTTTGAATCTGCACACTTGTTTTACGGATAGAAGAAGCATTCTTTACATAAACAAAGAAAGCATTGGATAAGGGATTTGTTTCTCCTCGATAAGCTTTAAAAGCATCTCCCTTTTCTTTGATCATAAGTTCAAGTTCATCATCTTTAGAGGATACTTCTACCTTTGAAACATTCTTCAATTTAGATATTTCACTCTGAATACTTGATATAGCTGTTTCATCATCGATATCCTCATTTAAAATAACGTGAATACTCAAATCTTTTTGAACATCATTCGAAAAATAATTAACGTGTAATCCAATAATCAATATCGAACCAATCAAAAGTAGGGTAATGCCAATGGCACTAATGGCAGAAAAGCACAACATAATATGTCTTTTCATTTGGAGAAAGGCATACTTCAATTCGTATAAAAAAGTACGTAAACCTTTCATCATAAACTCTTATACCCACCTTTATTCGAATCGTGAATCACATATCCTTTGTCTAACATAATCGTACGTTTTTTAAAGCGGTCAACCAATACTTTATCATGTGTAACCATCATGATTGTTGTATCTAGTTTTTGGTTGATTTTTTCTAATAATGAAATAATTTCTAAACTTTTTTCGGGATCTAGATTTCCTGTTGGTTCATCTGCAATCAAAACTTTTGGTTTATTCGCAATGGCACGGCCAATCGTTACACGCTGTTGTTGTCCTCCAGATAATTCGTCTGGATAACTTCTAGCCTTTTCTTTCAAATCAACAAGCTCTAATACTTCCATTACACGTTTACGAATTTGTTTGCGTGGCATACCCACAACTTCTAGGGCAAAGGCAATATTTTCAAAGACAGTTAATTTTGGAAGTAAACGATAATCTTGAAATACGCAGCCAACATTACGTCTATAGTATGGAACTTTTCTATGTTTTAAGGACCCTACATTAATACCATCTACAATAACTGCACCTTCATCTGGAACTTCTTCTCCATTTAGCACTTTGATCAATGTAGATTTACCAGAACCTGTGGCTCCAATCACATAAACAAATTCACCTTTATCAATATGTAAATTTACATGATTTAAAGCATGTACTCCATTGGGATATGCTTTTGAAACATCTTTTAAATCAATCATAATGTTCCTCCTAACTAAAGAACTTTTCTGGTCTTTCCCTGCAAGGCGCTGCTTTGCCAGCTTCACAAGAAGTACCTGTGCCTGACCAGCCTGTTCCCCACGCAAAATCAGCACCCGCACTAAAACGAGCTACCGCATCACTTACAGACATTGAACCTAGATTATAGACTTCAATATGTGTATGTGGCCCACTTGAATTTCCTGAATTTCCCGATAACGCGATTGCTTGACCTTGTGAAACACTTTGTCCTGCACTTACGTAGATTGTTTGCGACAAGTGACAGAAACTTACGGCATAAAGTGTATCGTTCACATTACACAACATTTCTATTGTGTTTCCACCACCATAAGGATATCCTGACCAGTTACCCAAATAGCCTGAGTTGCTTCCTACAGGGGCTGCGGCATATAAAATCACACCACTTGCTGGAGCTACTACAGTTGTACCAATTGGAGCTGCCCAATCTAGTCCTAAGTGCATGCCTCCACCAGGATATGCCCAGGTACCAGCACTTTTGCTTCCACCTTGTACAGGATGTATAAATCCAGATACGGATTCAATCGATCCTGAGAAGTTTGTTGAAATCACAAAGTCTCGAATGCTATTCATGTCCACTTGTGCGGAACGTTTCTGTGCTTCTAATTCTGTAATTTTTTTCTGATATTCTTCAACCAGTTTATTATAAGATTCCTCTAATTTACTGGCCTGCTGTTTTTGCGATTCTAATTCTGCCTTTTGACTTTTTGCGTCTTCATCTAAACGTTTTTGTTCATCTTGCTGCAAAACAAGTTCTTTCTTTAATTTATTTAACTTTTTAATTTGCGACTGATCATCTTCTGTGATTCTTTCAACTCCAGAAATACGACGAAGCATATCACTTAAACTATCCGATCCCATGATCAAGTCTATAATCATATTGGTTCCAATCGTTGTTTGTTCATTTTTCATACGATTTTCGATTTGTGCGTTCCAAGCATCAATTTCAGCTTGTTTTGTCTGAATCTTCTCTTCCAATTCTTTAATGTTGTTTTCAATCAACTCAATCGATTTTTCTTTTTCACTTATCTGCGTTTGTAAATTGGAAACCAATTCTTTTTGTTCCTTGGCAAGCTGCTCCATTTTTGTCGTATCACTCTGCAAAGAAGCTATGCTCGAAGTATAAGCTTCAATACTGTTTTGCAGACTTTGTTTACGATTCTTCTGATATTCCTGAAATCCCTGACAAGCTTTTACGCCAGCTTGTGAAGTTTGTGCCTGACTACACTTGGCATACCAGGCTTCTGTATCGGAATAGTCTTCTGCTGAAACAGGCATGATTAATGAGCAGGCCATAGCTAAACTTAGAAAACCTGCACAGAATTTATATTTTCTCATCGTGTCCACCTCAAATATTTTCTAACGGCTAAATAACTTCCTAGCATTCCTACAACCATTCCAATCAAAAGAATTCCGCCCGAAGTACAAAGTACGAATGGATATGGTTTCAGCATACTCATCATGTCACTAAAAAACATACCATTCATTACGTGGTAAAGTCCTGTATAGCCAAATATACAAATCAAAACAGGGCCTAATGCACCCCAAAAGCCAATAAAGATTCCTTCTAATACAAACGGTAAAGAAATATACCAGTTATAGGCACCAACTGTTCGCATGATCGCAATCTCATCTTTTCGTACTAAAATTGTCATTTTAATAGTATTTCGAATCAAGAATACGGCAATCAAAACCATCAATCCAACAAAGACACTTCCCCATACACGGATATTTTTAAACAGTTGAATCATCGTGTTGATAGCACTACCTCCATATGTAGCTTGAACAACACCATCCATTTTAGAAATTTTCTTTGTCACTTTTGAAATTTTTGTGTTGTCTTTTAATTCCACATTCAAAACGTCATATAAAGGGTTCTTGTCCTCTCCCTTATATTGTTTAAACATCGCCCCATTTTCTTTGATCAACGCATCCAATTCCTCTTCTTTACTTGAATACGTTACTTTTTTTACGGAAGCAAGAGATGAAATTGAATCGGATAATTCACTAATTTCTTCATCTTCTAGTGTTGGATTTAAAGAGACTTGAATCATAAATTCACTTTCAATTTGACTCGTAAATCCTCCGACATTCATATAAATCACAAATATAAACAAAGCCATTAATAAAGCAATGCCAATCGATACAATGGAAGAAAAGGTCATCAAGAAATGACGGTGCATATCTTTATTGGCACTGTGTACTAGTCTTGGTAAACTCTTAAAAAACAGTAACATTTTTATCACCTACATCACTAATTATAACATATCTATCAAATCAACCTACAAATCACAAAATTTCACATACACCTTCATTCTAATCCTTCCATGTGAAAACAATATTAAAACAGAAAAAAAAGATCGATTTCTCGATCTCTTATAAGCTTTGACCTACTGCATCTGCCTTTTTAATAGCGGTAATAAACTCTTCTTTTGTGAATGGGAAAGGTGCATTTTTCCACTCATTTGTTTTTGTAGCCGCTTCAGTCAAAGCTTCCAAATGGCTTTCATCCAAGTCCACATCCGCTAAAGTCACTGGTAAGCCGATTGATTTATTGAATTTTGCCATTTTCATTAAATTTTCTTCATCTTTGGCATATGCATACAATACTAATACACCAAAGGATACAACTTCGCCATGTAGATGGTGTCCATCACGTGTAATTGAGCAACTACCATTATAGAAGGCATGCGCAATGCTTGAATTATAATAATATTCTGGTTGGTTTGTTAAGTTTGAAACATATCCAGTTGATACGACAATATCCAAGGCAATAGCTTCGATTGCAGCTGAATTTGTATCATTTTTACAATCTTCCATACCTTGTTTACCATATTTCAACAATGGTGCAGTACAAGTTTTCGCCAATGCCAATCCCATTGTAGCCGTGTGATCTAAAATCTTTCCTTGTGTTGCGAATTCAACTTCACATTGTTTAGACAACGCATCCCCAATTCCGGCCCAGAAATATTCACTTGGTGCTTTTGCGATGACATCTGGATTGATAAAAATGTGTGCTGGACAATGAGGATATGAATAGTGGTCCAATGCTCCATTATCATCATATACTACGGCAATAGCTGTAGCGGCCGAACAGTTTGAACAGATTGTTGGAAATGAAAAAACCATTTTGTCATTCATCTCAATGGATGCAGTTTTACAAGTATCGATAGCTTTTCCTCCACCAATCGCAAAGATAACATCGGCTTCTTGTACGTTTGAATTTGAAGTCAATTTATGTACGTTCGTCATAGTACATTCAATACCATATACAATTGAATCTGTAATAATAATATCAGTCTCTTTAATGGCTTCACGAATTCTTGGTTCAGTAGCCGCCAAAGCTCTTTTACCACCAATCAATACAACTTTTTTAACATTGTACTTTTCACATACACCTGGGATTTCGTTGTAACAACTTTCTCCGACTGAATAATTAGACATTTCAATTGTTTTCATAAACTTCTACTCCTTCTTTTACTTCAATACTTTTTGTATGATAATTCTTGTATACACCGACCGTTAAGAATGGAACAATGATGATTGCGATAGCTAAATATCCACAATATCCATATCCATATTTAATAATATTTGTTAATCCGGCTAAAGAAATTGTCATGGATACAATAATAATAAAGGCAGATACAATAATTCTTTTCTTTACTGGATTTTCTACATTCTTTAAAACACGAATATTTTCAAAGCGAGCCACAAATCCGAATGTTGTTGTTACTGCTGTAGAAATTAAGCAAAGTAATAAACAAATACCATATACAACAACCATCCAATTGGCATTCATCGTATTTAAACTCGTCAATGTAGGAAGAGTTGTTTCTCCATAAACACTCTTCCAAGAAATTAACATCAATACACTTAATACTAATGCGACAGCATTCATCACAAATGAGATCCACATTGCTTTTGAACAAGATTTTCGATCTGGTAAGATAGCTCCACATGCTACGATCGTTGGTAATGTCACACATTGAAAGCCTGCATATGTAAATGCATTTAAGATGGCTTTAGGCATATCCATAAAACCATTTACAGTAAAGTCATTTGCTAAAATAGCTCCAATATTTTGACCTTTCATGATTCCCATACCATAAATAACAATAGCTGTTACCAAAATAGCCATACCCATATATGTACTTGCCATACGAACCACGTCAGCTCCAAAAATTGTTAAGCAAAGAACAACAATTCCAACCGCAACGACACAAGCATAATAATTAAATCCAAAGTATTGTTGCAATGCACTTGCAGCTCCACTAATTGCTGCTGCAACAGCCATCAAAACCATGATATTAAAGAAGATCTCAAATAAGATTTCCAACTTATCGAATGGATGATATAAGTTTTCAAACAATTCCTTTGCACTTGTCAAATTTCTCTGGTTATACATCACCATGGCTTCTCGCATTGTCAATATCAATAGCAACATAGCTATTATGGCACTCACAATACCAGTCCATCCTAAACCTACATAATATGTATTTGCCTGATTTCCTGTGGCAAATCCACCTCCAGCATGTGCTGAGAATAATACAGCGCCTACCGAAAATATCGCCATTTTCCCAACTTTTTGTGCTTTCATAATTTTCCTCCTATAACGTGCACAACAAGCTAACAAAAAAACCAATCGTTTCTTGCTGCCTGTTTAGACAGAAGAGACGAAAGGTTAGAATTACAATACTTCCGCGGTACCACTCTTCTTCATTCATTTAAGAATGCACTCATTTCAGATGCTATCACATCCTGCTTTATTAACGTTAAGCCTACGTTCAAGTCTTATCAACCTGACCACTCCATGGTAAGTTCAAAGTTCAATCCTTTATGTCTTGCACCAACCGACAACTCTCTAACAAAGACTTTCCTTTTACTACTCCGTTTCCTTGTGTTTTGTGCGTTTATAATAACACCACATTTTCATTTAAGCAAGCATTTTCTTACATTTATTTTCAGTAAATTCGAATCTATGTTTTACATCCATCAAAAAAAATGGTACATATTACTCATATATACCCTCAATTTCTAATAATTTTTCTTTCTTCTCAATTCCACCTGCATATCCAGTTAAACTACTGTTGGATCCAATTACTCTATGACAAGGAATCAAAATCGAGATCTTATTATGTCCTACAGCACTTCCCACTGCTTGTGCTGACATTGATGGAGAAATCATTCTTGCGATGTCTTTATATGTCATAGTTTTACCATAGGGTATTTTAAGAAGTAGTTGCCAAACTTTCTTTTGAAACTTTGTTCCAATTAGATGCATTTTAGGCAAAACTTTTGGTTCATTACCACTAAAATAAAGATTTAACCATTCTTTTGTTTCTTTTAAAACAGCCGTTTCTTTTTCAACAGGGTCTATCAAACCATCCGCATAATATTTTTGATTTTCAAACCAAACACCAATCAATCCGATTTCATCAGCCGCCAATAACATTTTACCTAATGGTGAATCATAATATTGTATATACATAATCAAACCTCTATATATAGAAAAAAAGTCATCCGAAGATGACTTACTTTTTTTAATTGGTGGAGCGTATCGGGATCGAACCGATGACCCCCTGCGTGCAAGGCAGGTGCTCTCCCAGCTGAGCTAACACCCCATATATTCAGCAAATGGTGGGCCTGAATGGACTTGAACCAACGACCTCACCCTTATCAGGGGTGCGCTCTAACCACCTGAGCTACAGGCCCATTCGCTGAATGCCTATTTAATATATCATGCGATTTTATATTATGCAAGTCTTTTTTTGATTTTTTTTAAATATTATAATTAATCTAGTTTTAGACATCAGTATTGTCAGTTTAATGATTATAATCTTTTAAAATGGAGGTATCTTATGAGTCAAATAAAATGTCCCAATTGTGGAACTGTATTTCAGGTGGATGAGAGTCACTATCATGAAATCTTACAACAAGTTCGTAATGAAGAATTTGAAAAGGAATTAAAAGAAAGAGAAAAGAATTCAAACCAGGTTCTTCAGTCTAAACTTGAAAAAGAATATGAAGCTAAATTAAGTCAGAAAACTTTAGAAATCAAAGAGCTTCAGGCAAATAAAGAGCAAGAAATCATTTCTTTAAAAGAACAATTAAAGTCTACTGAACAAATTATCAAGAGTGAAACTGAAAAAGATTATCAAGATCAATTAAACAAGAAAGAGCTTGAAATCAAACAGCTGCAATCGGACTTCAATCAGAAACAAAGTGATAAAGAGCAGGAAGTCATTTCATTAAAAGAAAAGCTAGAAGCAAGTACGCAGTTAACGAAAACTGAAACACAAAAAGAATATCAGGAGCAATTAAATCAAAAAGATTTAGAGATTTCTAAACTCAATGCCAAATTAGAACAGATTCTTTCACAGAATAAAATCCATGAATCTAAAGCTGAACAAGAATATAGATTGCAGCTGCAGGCAAAGGAAAATGAAATTCAAGCCTTAAAGAACAACATTTCAAACAACGAAAAAGTATTAAAGGCAAATCTAGAAAATACATACCAATCAAAGCTAAATGAAAAGAACCTTGAAATCCAGTCTTTAAAGCAAGATATGGATAAGGCTAAGGTTGAAAACGAATTGAATGTAAAGAGTATTAAACAAGATCTACAAAATCAAATCGAGCAGGATAAAATGAAATATCAGCTTCAAGAAAAGAGCTTGCAGGAAAAATACGATACTTTACTACAAACCAAAGATGAGCAAATTGCCTACTATAAAGATTTCAAATTAAAACAGTCTACTAAAATGATTGGTGAATCTTTAGAACAACATTGTGAAATTGAATTCAATAAACTTCGTGCTACTGGTTTTCAAAATGCATACTTTGAAAAAGATAATGATGCTCGTACAGGATCAAAGGGTGACTATATCTATCGTGAGTTAGACGAGAATGGTGTAGAAATCATTTCCATCATGTTTGAAATGAAAAACGAAAATGACAAAACAGCTACAAAACATAAGAATGAAGATTTCTTAAAAGAATTAGATAAAGACCGTAATGAAAAGAATTGTGAATATGCTGTTCTTGTTTCTATGTTAGAGCCAGAAAACGAATTATATAACACGGGTATTGTTGATAAATCGCATCGCTATCCAAAGATGTATGTGATTCGTCCTCAATTCTTTATTCCAATGATCACCATTTTAAGAAATGCTGCATTCAATTCTATGCAGTATAAAAATGAATTGCAGTTGATGCGTAATCAAAATATTGATATTACACATTTTGAAGAAAGCATGAATGATTTTAAACAAAAGTTCTCAAGAAATTATGAATTAGCTTCCAAAAAATTCAATACGGCTATCGAAGAGATTGATAAAACAATTTCACATCTTCAAAAGACAAAAGAAGCCTTACTATCAAGTGAAAGACAATTGCAATTGGCTAATAATAAAGCAGAGGATCTTACAATCAAGCGTTTAACTCGTAACAATCCAACAATGAAGCAAAAGTTTGATGAATTAAAGAAATATGACAAATAAAGGACATTTCCAATAGGAGATGTCCTCTTTTTAAAACATATTCATGAATAATGAAATGATAATCCAAAGAATCGTAAATATTAAATATAAAAGGTTAGGAATTTGCTTAAAGAATCTTACATACCAATTCTCATTTGTCTTCTCTTCTTTAATAAATGCATTCACTTCCTTTGATTTTAGTATTATTGTAATGAGGCCATAAATCACAAGGGCAAGTACTAAAACTGTAATCAAAATATGATTTGAATATGCCGACATTAGAGCTAAAAAGTTATTTCCTGCATGTGCCAATATTGTTACTAATATACTATCTGTTTGTACATACATATAACATAGTACCAGTCCCATAAAGAAAGCGGGTATGGCTTGTGTAATATTTAAATGTAAAAGTCCAAATAATAAAGAAGTCACAATAATCGCAAACATTTTATTATATTTCGACAATGTTTGTAGAATCATACCTCTAAATATCAACTCTTCAAATATAGGTGCAAGCACGACAACACTGATAAAAGTAAAAGTGTTATACATTAAACTGCCGTTTAACGAAAAATCTGGACTTGTATTTGGTAATCCAAATTTTGATAATAAAGCACCAATAATACCAATCGCATAATTCAGAAAATACATCATTGAAACAGTATCTATTGTCTCTTTGGGTTTAAATGTAAACTTCAAATCTTTGATATTTTGTTTAAAAGAACTACTCATAAACCATAATATGATGATTCCAGATATAAAAGAAATCAACATTTCAATGCAGGCATTGATTGCAGAATAATCATAATACAAAGAATACATAATTAAAGGCATTGCGACAAAGCTAAACAAAAAAGAGAGTGTCAGCTGCATAATAATATATAGCCATAATGAGCCTCCAACTTTACTTAATTCTTTATCGGGCATAAATTTAGGTGGTTGTTGCATAAAATCCCTACTTTCTTAAATTTATTCTAACACAAAAGAGGCTCTTAGGCCTCTTGTAAAATATGAAGTTTTCTTAATGATTCCTCAATTGAATCTAAATCTTCTTTTGATTGTGCACTCACCGTATGACAATGATATCCACTCGTTAGATCCGTTAAAGGTTTTGCCTGATTCTGTGAAATAGAATCAATGAATTCCTTGACTTGTTTTCTAGAACTAATGTTCATTTTAGCCTCTAACTTTCCATATACATCATGTTTGACAAATACATTTTCAATACAGCCACCACAATCTACGATCGCATTCATTTCTTCTTCCATACGATCATTCAAATGAAAACAAGAAAATACTCTTCGAACTCTTTGATGTGAACATACATATCCTTTGTGTGTCGCATAAATATGAACATTTCTTGCCTTTAATAAGGCAATATCCTGCACAATGACTTGTCTTGATACATTAAACTTTTTGGAAAGTTCACTTCCTGAAACTGGCACTTCGCTTTTTGAAATCGTGTCATAAATGGCTTGAAGTCTAGCTTCTTTTTCCATTTATTTCACCTGCAAGTTTTTTAAAGACAAATCTAAAATAGGTGCTGAATGCGTTAGAGCACCACTTGAAATATAGTCCACACCTAAGGCAGTTAATTTTTCAATATTCTCTTTTGTGACATTTCCAGAACATTCAGTTTCGGCTCTTCCATCGATGATTTCAATTGCTTTTTTCATATTTTCAACACTCATGTTATCTAACATGATAATATCCGCACCTGCTTCAACCGCTTCTTTAACCTGTTCTAAATTTTCTACTTCCACTTCAATTTTACGAACGAAAGAAGCATAATCCTTTGCCATCTGAACTGCATTCGTGATTGAACCAGCTGCTGCGATATGATTATCCTTCAACATAACACCATCTGATAAATTGTATCTATGGTTATTTCCACCACCAACACGAACTGCATATTTTTCAAACACACGCATATTTGGTGTTGTTTTTCTTGTGTCCAACAGCTTTGTCTTTGAACCCTTCAAATAAGATACGACACGATTTGTATAAGTGGCAATTCCACTCATTCTTTGAAGATAATTCAACGCAGTTCTTTCACCTGATAAAAGAACACGAACATCTCCAGACACTTCAGCCAATAATTGTCCGTTTTTAACGGCATCCCCATCTTTTACATAGAATTTCACTTCCATGTTTTCATCTAATAAATAAAAGACTCTTTCAAATACTTCAAGGCCTGCAATGATTCCTTCTTCTTTACAGATCAATTGTACCTGCCCATATTGATAGGAAGGCATGACTGCATTTGTTGAAACATCTTCACTTGTTATATCTTCCTGCAAAGCTTGGATCAATAAGTGATCCACATTTAAACGCATTGTATTCTTATCCACGAGCTTGTCTCTCTCTTTCTATTTCTTCAAGTACCATATCATGATACATTTTTTCTTGATTTGACAACTGATGCGACTTAATCACATTCGTCAAATGATCAAATTCACTAGTTGTTGCCGGTTTATTTTTCAATAAATCTTCAACAGCTCTTTTACCCCACACTAAAGATTCAAGTAAAGAGTTGCTAGCCAAGCGGTTTCTTCCGTGAACTCCGTTGCAACTCGTCTCTCCTACCGCATATAAGTGGGACATAGAAGTACGTGAATCTTTATCTACATGAATTCCACCCATAAAATAGTGCTGGGCTGGCGTAACAGGAATCCATTCTTTTGTACAATCATATCCTTCTTCCAAACACTTTTCATAAATGTGAGGAAAATGATTCTTAATGACTTCTTCACCTAAAACAGTCATATCCATCCAAACATAAGGCATATCATCCTTCTTCATTTGTTCGCGAATCTTTTGTGTCATGATATCGCGTGGCAACACTTCATTCGCAAAACGCTTTCCGTCTTTTCCATAAAGCTTAGCCCCTTCTCCACGAACCGATTCACTAATAAGGAAGGCTCTTCCTTTTTTCTTTGTATATAAAGTTGTTGGGTGAATCTGTACATAATCCACATTTTCTAATTTAATACCATGCTGGATTGCAATCGCAATGGCATCTCCCGTTAAGTGTGGATAGTTAGTTGAATGATCATATAATCCGCCGATTCCACCACACGCAAAGATTGTATAACCAGCTTCAATGCTCATTTCATTATTGTTGGCATCTTTCGCCAAAACACCATAACATACATTGTCCTTTTCAATAATGTCTGTCATTGTGACATATTCCATGATTGTAACATTCTCTAATTTGCGAACCGCATCTAATAAAGTGGATGTGATTTCTTTTCCCGTAATATCTTCATGGAATAAAATACGTGGCTTAGAATGTGCCCCTTCACGCGTGTAATCTAATTCACCATCTTTTGTCGCAAAATTAACACCATATCCAATCAGTTCATTAATAATGTCACGGCTTGAATTGATCATAATTTCAACAGATTCCTTACGATTTTCGTAATGCCCTGCCTTCATAGTATCTTCCATAAAAGAATCAAAATCATTTTTGTCTCTCAATACACAAATTCCACCTTGTGCTAAAAATGAATCACTATTTTCCGCATCAGATTTTGTCAACATTAGGACCTTTTTATCATTTGGAACATGTAAAGCTGCAAACAACCCACTTGCACCTGTTCCAACAATAACTATATCTGCCTCTAACTTTTCCATATTATTTTGCCAACTCCAACATTCTATCTAATGACTTTTCGGCCATAGCCTTCACTTCTTCATCTACAAACACTTCATTTGTCTCATTCAACAAACAATCATAAACTTTTTCCAAAGATACTTTTTTCATATTCATACAGATCAATTTATCGGATAATGGATAGAAAGTTTTATCTGGTGATTTCAACTGCATTTCATGAAGTACACCAAGTTCAGTGCCAATCACAAATTCTTTACTTGGATTGTCCACTGTATATTGAATCAATTCTGAAGTGCTTCCCGCAAAATCAGTTGCCTCAACAACTTCATTAACACACTCAGGATGAACAATGATTGGAACATTTGGATGTTCTTCACGTGCTTTTTCAACATCTTTTAATGTCACACGCTTATGTGTAATACAATATCCATCATTTAAGATAATATTCTTTTCAGGTACTTGTTTCTTCACATAAGCACCTAAGTTTCCGTCTGGAATAAAGAAAATATTTTTATTTGGAAGTGAACGAACAATCTTCACTGCGTTTGAACTTGTTACACAAATATCAGCCATTGTTTTTAGTTCAGCTGTTGAGTTGATATAACATACAATCGCTAAATCTTCATATTCTTCTTTAATCTTCTTAATAACAGCCTTACTTGCCATGTGTGCCATTGGACAATCTGCATTTAAATCTGGCATCAATACTTTCTTGTCTGGATTTAACATTTTGGCACTTTCACCCATAAATTTAACACCCGCAAATACAATAATATCTGCATCTGTATTTTTTGCTTTCTTTGCCAAAGCATATGAATCTCCGACAAAATCCGCTACATCTTGTACAGCTCCATCTACATAATAATGCGCTAAAATAATCGCATTTTTTTCCTTTTTTAATTTCAATACATCTTCTTTTAAAGACATGGAATTTTCCTCCCTTAAAAAATTTTACCGTTTTGAATTATACACCCAGGCTTTACATCTGACAAGACAGTTGTAAAGTCAATATTATATAAGTTATATATCACAATGAAATAAGCACGAAAAAAGCGATGAATCAAAAATCATCGCCTTAGTTTTTTGTCTGTAAAATGCTTGGTGCAATATAAGTACGAGTTTTGTACTCTGCATCTAAATCATACAAACCCTTGGCATCGTGTCCAAACAATTCAAATCGAGAAATTAAATCCGAAGCATTCTTTTCTTCTTCTCCTTGTTCTTTGACAAACCAATCCAAGAACTGCATAGTTCTAAAATCTTTTACTTCATAAGCTGCTGCGTAACAAGTATGAATCAATTCAGTTACGTATTGTTCATGTTTTAAGCCTGCCTTTAACGGATCACTTAGTTCATTTAAAGGAATATTTGGCTTATTAATAGCTTCCAAAACAACACTATGATCATTATCTTGAAGATATTGCATCATCAATTGAGCATGTGCAATCTCTTCTTGTACTTGTACATGATACCAATTTGCGAAACCCTCTAAACTTTTATCATGATAATAATTTTCGAAATCCAAATACAAATAAGCAGAATATAATTCTTTATTAACTTGATTATTCAACAAGTCCGCTACTTTCTTACTCAACATAGCACATTCCTTCTTTCTGGCTACATCATACTCCTAGCGACAAGAAAAGCGTAGTGATATGCTCTCACAACGCTTCATTTACACATTTCATTAAACTATCAACATCCTTATCGTTTGGATGTTTTAAAGCCTCATCAAAATTCTTCAACATTTCAGAATTCGATTCAAACTTTGCACGAATTGCCAAAGGCATCTTACCTTGACACATCCATGTTCCTTTAACGCAGTTGGATGCATCTAAATGATTTTGAACATTTTTTAAAATCATCTCAAAATATTCTTTAGATTTACCAAAACCAGCCGTTCCAAACAAGAAAACATTTTGATTACGTAGTGTAGAAAGATATTGTTTCATTTGATCATCACAATCTCCCTTATCACACCAGAATCCAATGCACAACAAATCTACAGGTTCTAAATTTTGTGTATTTTCTACAGGTACACAATATTTTGACTCCATAAAATTCAAGCTGTTTGCCAAAGATTGTGTATTCCCTGTTTTTGAACTATATACAATTCCTATCATAAAATATACCCTTTCATAAGTAGCGATTACGCCATGCATAATACTCTTCATCTTTTTCCATATCAATACCATGGTCATTTTCATAAACTTCAAACGTATTCTGATGAAATAGTGAAATAAAATCATTTCTTGAAATCTTTGAATGCCATTGACTATGCCATATATATACTTTATCTTTTTCCATTTTAATCAACGCACGATTCTCTAAACATATTAGTGCATGACTATCTTTTAATTTTTCAAATGCCTCTATTATTTCCATAGAATTATTTTAGCACAACTTTCAAGGATAAGAAAAGGTAGCCGAAGCTACCATGAGATATTATTATTCGTAATGATCTTTTAATTCTTGGAAATAAGCCTGTGGATGATTACATACTGGACATACTAATGGGGCTGTTTCGCCATAGTGAATGTGTCCACAATTCAAACAAATCCAAACAGTTGAAGTTGCCTTTTTAAACATGGCATCTTTTTCAACATCTTTCAACATAGCTTTATAACGAGCTTCGTGATGTTTTTCAATAGCCCCTACGCCTTCGAACAAGGCAGCAATATCATCAAAGCCTTCTTCTCGAGCTTCTTTAGCCATTGTTGCGTACATATCTGTCCACTCATAGTTTTCACCTGCAGCCGCATCTTTTAGGTTTTCTGTTGTTGTAGGAACTTTTCCACCATGCAAAGCCTTAAACCACAATTTTGCGTGTTCTTTTTCATTATTTGATGTTTCAGTGAAAATGTTCTGAATCTTTACATAACCATCTTTTTTAGCTTGTGAAGCATAATATTGATACTTAACACATGCCTGAGATTCCCCTGCAAAAGCAGTCATTAAATTCTTTTCTGTTTTAGATCCTTTTAATTCCATAATAAAGACCTCCTATCTGTCTTTATTTTAAATCAACTCAACATATTTTTCCATTAAAACGCATAAGAAAAAGACAAATCCTAAGACTTGTCTTTTCTAATCATTATTTGACCATGATGGTGTATCATTGCCTCTTCGTACTAAAATAGCTTTTTGGAATTCGGTTTGATTCAAGAACTCTAAAATACGCATCGTTTCTTCTTCTGTACATCCTATCAATAATTTGACGATACAATCCTTCTTAAGAATGTCAGCTGTAATCGCAATCGCATCTACATTATTTGTTGCGATAGAACCTTTGAAAACATCAATAGGTTTTTGATCTGAACCAAATGTATCTGAAAGAAAACCGTAATCTACAGGATAGACTAAATTTGTAAATTTATAGTGAGTACTTCCTTTTGGTCGGTCAATCGTACAACTGCTAGACAACAATAGTGTATCAAGCTTTTGCCAAAAGTATGCGTTATTTTCTAATTGCTGCATAATAACCTCCTGTCTTGTAATAGTCTATAGATTATTATAGCATTTACAAAATTATTTACAACACAAGAAAAGTTTTTTCAATATTCTTGGAAGAAAGATTTGATTGTTTCATGGTTTTTAGTACAATTTAGTGCAAGCATCAATAAAATCCTTGCCTTCTGCGCTGAAAATTTATAGGCCGGAATAGTGACTCTTTTAGAATCAAAAAATTCTGAATCAAAGACAGCTCCCTCTAATACGCGACTTGCACGTACGACTGTACATTCTCCTGTATAATTTTCTAAAACTTCTTTAATTTTTGTTGGATAATTCCCTGAACCTGTTCCTGCTAGAACTAGGCCATCATACGTACCTAACATAAATTTTAACAATTCAGGATCCGAATCTGTGTGCACATAAAAAATTTCTACTTTAGGCAAGTCATCAAATTCCATTTTTGAAAAAATGGTTTGGAATGTATGTTTTTTAAATGGTGCATTCAGTAAATACACATGATCATCACGCATATATCCTAGAGAGCCAAATTCACCCATTTTAAATGCATCGGTTTTATAGCTATTTGTTTTCTGTAAATCTCTACCTGAATAGATTGTATCAGAAATCACAGCTAAAACACCGGCTTGCCAAGCTTCCATATGACATGCTAAAGCTACTGCTTGATATAAATTCATAGGTCCATCTGCACTTGTTGCAGTTGCAGGTCGCATCGACCCTGTTAGGACAACAGGTTTATGACATGCCAAAGTAAGATTTAAAAAGAAGGCTGTTTCTTCTAATGTATCTGTACCGTGTGTAATAACAATTCCATCCACATAGCGATCTTTTTCTAATTCATGACAAATTTTTCTTAATTCAATCCATTTATCTAAACCCATATCATTAGAATCTACATTGTATAATTGAATCGTATTTAGATTTGCCAAATCACGAATTTGTGGAATACTTTTAACAATTTCTTCCACATCAAAAGTGCCCGCCTCATAATTCGCACTTTTGCCTAAACTTCCTCGACCAGCAATTGTTCCGCCTGTCGCAATGATTGTAATATTCTTCTTATTCATATGTTTCTAAAAACTCCCAGAACTCTTGTGTATCTGCCAAATCAAAATCAACGGTAGAATCAACATCCCATAAACTGACTGAATGATCATCTTCACTATAACCAATACCTGCATGTGTGGCCTTGCCATTTTCAATCACATACAATGTTGGTGTATAAAGGAAATATGGAGCCATATCCAAAAGAATCTTTCCATCTTCTGTCGAGCTTTGTAGCTGCTTAGAATCCTGGCTAATTTTACTAAAGCCATAGTTTGTTGAATCAATCTTATATAAAACAAGATTTGGATGTTCATCCTTTGTTTGTTTGATATATTCTTGTAAAGATTCACAATAAGGACAATTTTCTCTTTCAATAATTAACACAAAAGAGTCTTTATGATCTAATTTTTTCTGTAATTTTGTTGCCGTAATTTTTTTAATTTCGAAAGGTTCTTTTGAAGAACATCCAACAAGCCCAATGCACAGAACAAAAGCACAAAATATAGTTAATAGTTTTTTCATCGAACAACCTACTTTCTAATACCATCCATAAATTTAGTCAAACTAAAAGCCAATGCCTCTAGTTTTTCACTTCCTGTCTGTAAGGCCATCTGAAAAGACATGGCACGATCAGCACTCGAAAAAATTCCAATCATACCTTGCTCATAAAGTGATTGATAACCTAAGCCTAAAGCCCCACTCAAACAAACACATGGCACATTATAGGATCTTGCCAATTGGGCAATTCCTAGTGGCAATTTACCATACAATGTCTGCACATCCGTCTGACCTTCTCCAGTAATGACTAAATCAGCATCTTGAAGATGATTTTTTAAGCCAGAATATTCTATAACTAAATCGATGCCCGAAGTTCTTTTTGCCTTCATAACACCCAACAATACACATCCAATGCCTCCAGCTGCTCCTGAACCTTCAAATTCATTCACATTCACATGGAATGTCTGTTTCAATTTCGTACAATAATGAGCCATTCCTTTTTCGACTTCTGCCATTTGATTTAAATAAATTCCTTTTTGTTTCCCAAAAATATAAGTAGCCCCATTCTTCCCCAATAAATAATTCTTTACATCACAAGCACAAACGATTTCTACATCTTTTGGTAATCTTGCATAACGCTTATCAATAAAAGCTATTTGACTAAGAGCATATACGCTTGGTACAAGCAATTCTCTTTTTGAATTATAAAAGCGAACCCCAAATTCATTTAGAATTCCCATACCACCATCATTTGTTGCACTGCCACCTAAGCCAATAATAATTTTTTTACATCCTCTAGAAAGTGCGTCTTTCATCATGATACCCACACCTTTACTTGATGCGATCATTGGATTTCTTTTTTCTTTAGGTGTCATATTCAGTCCGATGCAGCTAGCCACATCCATTATGGCAAGTTGACCATCTTGAGAAATACAGTATGTCGTAAATACATTTTTACCATAGGCATCCACAGTTAATACGTCTATTGTCTTTCCTTGAATGATATCGCAAAACACCATAGCCGTTCCTTCTCCGCCATCGGCCATAGGAAAAGTTAAAACTTCATGTTTATTATTTGCCTTTAATATTCCTTTTTTTATACTTTCTTCGACTTCTTTTGAAGACATACAACCTTTAAAAGAGTCACACGCAACAATTATTTTCATGCGTACATTTTACCATATGCCACAAAAAATAAACACTTTTTTAATTTTTCAGTTTCATAAGTTTAAATATCCATAGTTAATACTTTATTGTTGCTTGAAAAGCAAGATGTCATATGGGATAATATTTGAGTGAAAATCTATACGTGATTTTATTCACAAAGGAGAATCAATAATCATGGAAAAAAAACATGTCGTTATAGGGGTGTCTGGTGGTATTGCAGCCTACAAAGCTTGCGATCTTGTCAGCAAATTATCCAAAAAAGATTATGAAATCAAAGTTGTCATGACAAAACATGCTCAAGAATTTGTCAAACCAATCAACTTTGAATCTTTGAGTAAACATAAATGTGAAGTTTCTTTGTTTGACGAAACAAATGAAGATCCAATTGCCCACATTACTTTAGCTAAATGGGCTGATATCATGGTGCTAGTTCCGGCTACAGCCAATATCATTGCCAAAGTTGTTCATGGTATTGCGGATGATATTGTTTCAACAACATTCTTGGCTTGTCATACTAAAAAATTAATCTGTCCGGCAATGAATGTTCATATGTATGAGAATGAGGTCACCCAAAGAAATATTAAACTTGCCAAAGAACTTGGCTATAAATTTGTAGAACCCGTTGTTGGTCATTTGGCATGTAATGATACTGGAAAAGGTAAGCTTGCTGATGTGCAAGATATTGTGTCTGCCATTGATCATGAGTTTGAATTGGAACAAACATTAAAAGGGAAAAACGTTTTAGTTTCTGCAGGTCCTACGCAGGAAGCTTTAGATCCTGTTCGTTTTTTAAGCAATCATTCAAGTGGTAAACAAGGGTATGCGATTGCCAAAGCCGCAAAAGCTCTAGGTGCCAATGTAACTTTAGTTGCAGGTCCTACTGCTTTAGAAGATCTTAATGATGTTAATATGGTACACGTAACAAGTGCGCAAGATATGTTTGATGCGATCACATCGAGACTCGATGTTCAAAACTATATCATCATGGCGGCAGCGGTTGCGGATTACAGACCTGAAATAGTCGCAGATCAAAAAATCAAAAAGTCAGATGAAGAGGTTACTTTTCATTTTGTGAAAAACCCAGATATCTTAGCTTACATTGGACAACACAAAAAAGAGAATCAAGTCATTTGCGGTTTTGCGATGGAAACTCAGAATTTAGAGGAAAATGCGCGAAAAAAACTAGAGTCCAAAAATTGTGATATGTTGATTGCGAATAACTTATTCACAAGTGGTGCTGGTTTTCAGACAGATACAAATGTTGTGACTTTATTAAGAAAGAATGATACGCAACATTTGCCTAAGTGTTCAAAAGAAGAATTGGGATATAAAATTCTAGAAACGATGAAAGAGATTGAGATGGAGAAATAATATGCTTGTAACAGTAGATATTGGAAATACAAATATTACGATTGGCATTTTTGATAAAGAGGATTTAATTGGTACATATCGATTAACGACAAAAGTAAGAAGAACGAGTGATGAATATGGTTTTATGTTAAAAAACTTTTTGGATCGTTCTAATGTACATGAAAAACAAATTGATGCCGTTATTGTTTCAAGTGTTGTTCCTAAAGTGATGCATTCCTTCACAAATGGAATCAAAAAATTTGTTGGTATCGAACCACTTATTGTTGGTCCTGGTATTAAGAGTGGTATCAGTGTTCAATTAGAAAACCCTAGAAATGTTGGCGCAGACCGTATTGCCGATTGTGCTGGTGCATTCAGTGAATATGGAGGACCTATTCTAGTGGCCGATTTTGGAACAGCTACAACTTATGACTATGTAGATGAAAATGGTTGTTTTAAAGCTGGTGCCATTGGTGTTGGTATTGAAACAGGAGCAAATGCATTATGGGGACAAACGGCACAACTTCCTGAAATTGAGATCAAACGTCCAAAAACTATCTTGGCAAGAAATACACAAACAGAAATGCAAGCTGGTGTATTTTATCAATTTTTGGGCGGAGTTGAATATACAATTGCTCAATTCAAAAAAGAAGTTGGTAAAGACATGAAAGTCATTGCAACTGGTGGTTTAGGAAGAATTGTTTGTAACTACACAAAATCCATTGATGTATATGATCCAAACCTAATTTTCAAAGGATTAAAAGTTATATATGAAAAGAACAAAGACTAATAAGCTCTTTGTTCTTTTTTTAACCATTTTTTATATGTATGTTCAATTAAAAATGCACCTAATGGAGCTGTAATCAAGATGGATAAAACAGCTACGGTCAATACAATTTGTCCACATTCTAGTCCTGCAGTCAAAGGAACTGAGCCAATTGCTGCTTGAACAGTAGCCTTAGGGCAATATGCGATCATGCAAAATAAGCGTTCTGATTTTGTCAAAGATGTTTTTAACAAACAAATAAATACTCCAAGCATTCTAAATAAAAGCACGCCAAATATCAACAGAATAGCCATAACGCCTGCTTTTAATGCATAAAAAATATTTACACAAGCTCCAACTAACACAAATAATAAGACTTCAGCACCTACCCATAACTTATTAAATTTAACGGATAGTCGTTTGGATGCAACTGAATGATTTCTTTGAAGGAAAATTCCCATAAACATAATCGCAATTAATCCTGAAAATGGAATTGGTAAAGCATCCTCAAATGTCACTAGAATAAATGCCACACTTAGTAGAACTAAAATCTTTATAGTATCTCGCATATGATTTTTCTTAAAGAAGATTGCAAAACCTTTTCCTAATAATGCTCCACATATAATACCAGTTAGAATGGATAGTGGAATATTCACAAAGCTTAATATATTCACGCTTTCTCCTTGGGCTAAACTAAGAAATGCCGTAAACATCACAATCACAAATACATCATCTACACTTGCTCCAGCTAAAATCAATTGTGGAATACTTTCTTTCGTTCCATATCCTTCATCCATAAGTTGTAACATTTTTGGAACAATAACTGCAGGACTTACGGCTGCAACAACGCTTCCCATAATAGCAGCATCTAATAAAGAAATTCCTAATAATTTTGGCGCCAACAAAATCATTCCAACCATCTCAAAACAAGCTGGCACAAAACACATCAATATGGCTGGTCTTCCTACCCTTTTTAAATCACTTAAATCAAGATTCAATCCGGCTCGCATTAATATAATAATTAGAGCAATCTTTCTTAATTCACTGGATATGTTCAACAATGAAGAATCAATCAAGCCAAGACAATAAGGTCCTAAAAGAATTCCTGTAAATATCATTCCTAATAGCCCAGGTAATCTCATCTTTTTACATAACCAAGATAAAAACATTCCTGCAAGAAAAATATAAGATAGACTGATCAGCATTTTATCTCTCCTTTCAAAACGCAGAAAAGCTGATGGTTTCCGCGTTAAAAACACAGAAGTCATCAGCTTATAAAAGCGGTTTTAGTTTACAACTAAGGGAGAACTTCATTCCCAATGAGATTATACTACGACATCTAAGCTTTCATCAATAACTTTTTAATCGATTCTTCGCTCACTGAGAAAATGGATGCGATAGCTTTAACACTAAAACCTTTGTCTAGCATGGTTTGATATACTTCAAATTGATTTAGTTCAATACCTTGTTCAGTGCCTTGCTTGATACCCATCTGGATTCCTCTGTTTGTTGATTCTTCAAACATTTC
>NZ_JAJDMK010000003.1:0-104410 GCF_020593575.1 Holdemanella sp. DFI.5.55 | reverse complement strand
AACAGACTGAGACTCCAGCTCCAGAGCAAAATGTAACACCTGCTCCAGAACAGACAACTCCAGCACCAGAAGTACAAGCTCCTGCAGAAACACCAGCAACTAGTACTTTAGGGCAAAGAATTGCTGCTGAAGCACAAAAATTAGTAGGTGTAACTGATGGATTATGGTGTACACAAGTTGTACAACAAGCTTTGGCAAATGCCGGTGTAAGCGATGCTTATCAATTATGGCCAGATCAATACGCAGGTCAATATGGATACTACACTAACGATCCTCAAGTAGGTGACTTATTGTACTATAACAATGGTGGACGTGGTGTTGACCACATCGCTATCTATATTGGAAATGGACAAGCTGTTCATGGAAACTACGAAGGTAAGACTGTAATTGCTAGTGCATATTTAAGCACAGCAGCATCTCCACAATTTATTCGTGTTGTTAGATAATTTTAAACTTTTAGCCAGGCTTTTTTTGTATAATAAGATTTTGTATTGTATAATATGAGGTGGTTTTGGAGGCAAAATATTATGAATGAAGCATATAAAAATCTTGTAGAGAGAAGAAGTGTAAGAAAATATAATAACAAAAAGGTGAGTCATGATTTGGTTGAAAAAATTATTTATGCCGGGCAATGTGCACCTAGTGGCATGAATCGTCAAATCTTTGCCTTTGTCGCTGTTGAGGATGAAGAATTAGTAAAAGAATTATCTAAAAAGAATGCAGAGGTTATGAATTCATCGGCAGACCCGTTTTATGGCGCAAAAAGTTTGATTATTGTCTTCGCGGATACTCATGCACCTACATATTTATACGATGGAGCTTTGGCTATGGGGAATTTAATGAATGCTGCAAATGCCTTAGGTGTTGATTCATGTTGGATCCACCGTGCTAAAGAAGTGTTTGAAACTGAATATGGTAAAGAATTAAAAGACAAATGGGGAATACCAGAATCTTATGAAGGTATTGGACATTGTATTTTAGGCTATAGAAACGAAGAGCTTAAAAATCGCGCTGAAAGAACGTCTAAGGTGGTTTATGCATAATATACGTATTGGACAAGCGGTAGATATTCATCAGCTTGTAGAGGGTCGTAAACTTATTTTGGGCGGTGTTGAAATTGAACATTCTAAAGGACTTTTAGGACATTCGGATGCCGATGTTTTAACACATGCGATTGGCGAAAGTATTTTAGGTGCTCTTGCACTAGGTGATTTAGGAAAACATTTTCCGGATACAGATCCTAAATATAAAGATGCGAACAGTCTTGTTTTATTAGGACATATCTATGATATGATGGATGAAATGGGATATCAGATTGGTAATGTAGATGCGACTATTTTGGCTGAAAGACCTAAAATGGCACCACACATTATTTCTATGCGAACGAATATTTCAAATGTATTGCATTGTGATATAGAAGATGTTTCAATTAAGGCTACGCGTGGAGAAAAACTTGGCTTTGTAGGAAATGAAGAGGGCATTGTAAGCCTTAGTGTTTGTATATTGGAGAAAAAAGGATGAGAGTAGTAATTCAAAGGGCAAAGAACGCAAAATGTACGATAGATGGTCAAATAACAGGTCAAATTGATTATGGATATTGTATTTTTGTAGGATTCAATAATGAAGATACAAATGAAATTATTGATAAAATGATTCATAAGATTTTATTCTTGCGAATTTTTGAAGATGAAAACGGGAAGATGAATAAATCCATTCAAGACGTAGAAGGAAGTATTCTTTCTATTTCTCAATTTACCTTATATGCGGATTGTAAAAAGGGGAATCGCCCAAGTTTTACAAATGCAGGTAAGCCAGATTTAGCTACAACATTGTATGATCAATTCAATCAGAAACTACAAGAACAAGGTATGCACGTTGAAACAGGTATTTTTGGTGCTGATATGAAGATTGAATTATTGAATGATGGTCCAGTAACAATTGTATTGGATTCAAAGGAGTTATTTTAATGGAAATTATATTTGGAAATACACTTGCGGATCGAATCAAGGCGGATATGAAACAAAAAATTGATGATATCCGTGCAGAAGGGGCAAGGCTACCATTATTAAGTGTTGTACTTGTTGGAAATAATCCCGCAAGTATGTCTTATGTTCGTGGTAAAGAAAAGGCTTGTTCTTCTATTGGGATGCTTCAAAGAACAATTCGTCTAGACGAAAATGTATCGCAAAAAGAATTAAATGATGTGATTATGAGTTTGAACCTAGATTCTGAAGTCGATGGTATTTTAGTGCAAATGCCTTTACCTTCGCATTTGGATGAAACAGCAGCCTTAGAATTGATTGATCCACAAAAAGATGTAGATGGCTTACACCCCATGAATGCTGGTTGTTTACTTACGAATCGTCCAGGATTTATTCCTTGTACGCCACAAGGTGTTATGGCTATGTTAGATTCCATTGGGTGTAAAGATTTATCTGGTAAACGTGCTGTGGTCTGTGGAAGAAGTAACCTTGTAGGCAAACCAATTGCGCTGTTGCTTCAAAATCGGAATGCGACAGTGACAATCGTTCATTCAAAGACACCGGATATTGAAAAGATTGCTTCACAAGCCGACATTTTAATTGTTGCGATGGGTGTTGCTCAAATGGTCAATGAAAATTGGGTAAAAGAAGGAGCTGTCGTTATTGATGTAGGTATCAATCGTGTCAATGGAAAACTTGTAGGGGATTGTGACTTTGAATCGGTTGCGAAAAAGGCAAGTTATGTAAGTCCAGTGCCAAAAGGTGTTGGTCCAATGACGGTTTGTATGTTATTATCAAATACGCTGGATGCATATCATATGCATGTGCAAGGAGAATAATTATGGAATATGGATTAAATGATATTGTAGAAATGAAAAAAGAGCATCCTTGTCATAAGTCCAATGAATGGAAAATTATTCGTATGGGTGCTGATATTCGCATTAAATGTTTAGGTTGTGGAGCCAGTGTTTTAATGCCTAGACAAAAATTTGAAAAGAAATTAAAAAAAGTAATTCGACATGAAGAAGAATAGAGAGGATGTATTGAATTTATGCCATTAACTGCAGGAATCGTTGGTCTTCCAAACGTAGGAAAGTCAACTTTATTTAACGCTATCACGAAATCACAGGTAGAAGCCGCAAACTATCCATTTGCGACAATTCAGCCCAATGTAGGCGTTGTAGAAGTACCAGACTATCGTATTGATCGCTTAGTTGAAATCTTCAATCCAAAAAAAACAATCTATACAACATTTGAATTTACAGATATTGCGGGATTAGTTAAGGGAGCAAGTCAAGGTGAAGGACTTGGTAACCAATTCTTATCAAACATTCGTTTAACAGATGCGATTTGTCACGTAGTTCGTTGTTTTGATAATCCAGATATAACACACGTTGAAAATAGTGTAGATCCAATTCGTGATATTGAAATTATTAATCTAGAATTAACTTTAGCGGATCTTCAGACAATTGAAAATCGTAGAAGTAAGATCGAACGTAAGGCTAAGACAAACAAGGATAAAGAATCATTGGATGAATTGGCTTTATTAGATCGTTTACAACCAATCTTAGAAGAAGGAAAACCAGCTCGTTCATTAGAATTGAATGAAGATGAACAAATCTTGATGAAAGGCTATAACTTATTGACAGCTAAACCTATGATCTATGTTGCCAACTTAGATGATGAAGGTATCATGGATCCAGATTCATGTGCTTACTATAATCAAGTAAAAGAATATGCACAAAGCCAGAATAACCAGGTTGTTGCCTTATGTGCGCAAATGGAAGAAGAATTGTCTGGTTTAGATAAAGAAGAAAAAGATGCTTTCTTAGAAGAATTAGGTGTTGAAACATCTGGTTTGGATCAATTGATTCAAAAGGCTTATGCCGTATTGGATCTATGTACATTCTTAACGGCTGGAGAAGATGAATGTCGTGCATGGACATTTAAAAAAGGCATGAAAGCACCGGATTGTGCAGGTGTTATCCACACAGATTTCAAGAAGGGATTTATTCGTGCTGAAGTATATCGTTTTGAAGATATCGATGAATTGGGTAGCGAATTAGCTATTAAAGAAGCAGGACGCTTACGCCTAGAAGGAAAGGATTATGTCGTTCAAGATGGCGATGTAATGCACTTTAGATTTAATGTTTAATTTATCAAATATTATTTATCTTGTCATTGCCGTTGTTCTTTCCATGTCGATTCATGAAATGGCACATGGACTTGTGTCCTATTGGATGGGAGATCCTACGGCTAAGATGGAAGGTAGATTGAGCTTAAATCCTTTTAAACACGTTGACTGGATTGGACTTGTCTGTCTATTAGTATGTGGATTTGGCTGGGCAAAACCAGTACCCGTGGATGCACGTTACTACAAAGATGCGAAGACAGGAATCATATGGACAAGTTTTGCGGGTCCAATCGCAAACTTTCTATTAAGTTTTATTTGTGTATTCTTATTTTATGCACTCTATAAATTTGCTCCATATTTTATGATGTCTAGTGTAGGATATTTGATATCGAATACATTGACATATACAGGATTGATTTCAACTGGATTTGGCATTTTTAACTTGATTCCAGTACCACCATTAGATGGCTCAAAAGTATTGTTTTCGTTTTTACCCGATGATAAATACTATAAATTTATTGATGGTGCACCATGGATGAATCTATTATTTATCTCACTGATTTTTTCAGGTTTATTAGATTATCCGTTGGGTATGTTACGTTCAAATATGATTCAATTTTTTGAGATGATCGCAAAGATGATTTTAGGCTTCTAAAGTCATCTTTTTTTTTAGCGTTTTCAGAAAAAAACTTCATTTTACAGAAAATTAACACAAATTTAATATTGTTTTGACATTGTTTTTATTGCATAATAAAGACGTTGCAATTTGCGTAAAAATTGAAAATTAAATATTCATTTTATAAAGGAGTTCAAGATGGAAATAGTTACAATGGTCTTATCCCTATTAGGAGGCATTGCGTTATTTTTGTTCGGTATGTCATTAATGGGCGATGGGCTAAAAAGCGTAGCCGGTAACAAGTTAGAAGCATTCTTGTACAAGATGACAAACACAAGCTTAAAAGGTGTTGCCTTAGGTGCAGGTGTTACTTCTGTTATTCAGTCTAGTAGTGCTACGACAGTAATGGTCATTGGTTTTGTTAACTCAGGTATGATGAAACTAAGACAAGCTATCGGTATTATCATGGGTGCTAATATTGGTACAAGTATTACCGGTTGGATATTGTGTTTATCTTATGTAGGTGGTTCTAGTGGGATCGCAAGCTTATTTTCAACAGTTACGATCACAACGTTGTTTGCGTTTATTGGTATTTGTTTAAAGACATTTGGAAAACGTACTACACATAAAAATGTTGGAAATATCATGCTTGGTTTTGCGATTTTAATGACAGGTATGCAACAAATGAGCGGAGCCGTTTCGCCTTTAAGAACAAACGAAACATTCATTAGTATGCTTACAATGTTCTCAAATCCAGTAATGGGTATTCTAGTAGGTATTTTGTTTACTGCTGTTTTACAAAGTGCTAGTGCAGCGGTTGGTATTTTACAAGCACTATCTATGACAGGCTCATTGACATTTGCGGCAGCCTTTCCAATTAACTTAGGAATTGGTATTGGTGCTGCATGTCCTGTGTTGATTTCTGCCTTAAGCGCAAATAAAAATGGTAAACGTACCGCATTAGAATATTTGATCAACGACTTATTTGGTATGATTATCTGGTCAATTCTATTCTATGGTTCAAATATATTTATGCAGTATAGCTTTGTGAATGAAGTTATGTCTCCAGTAAATATCGCATTAATGAATACAGCTATTCGTTGTGGAAATGTATTAGTTTTATTCTGGTTTATTCCCCAAATTGAAAAATTATTGATGCGTATTGTCAAAGACAGTCCAGAAGATCTAGAAGAACAAGCTGACTTTGATTTACTAGAAGAACGTTTGATTCCGTATCCTGCTTTGGCGATTGCACAATGTCATCGTGTCATGAATGGTATGGCTAAAAAGGTGCGTAATAACGTGAATCGTTCAATGAACTTGATAAATGAGTTTAAACCAGAAAAATATGATAAAGTACATCGTAAAGAAAATTTGATTGATAAATATGAAGCACGTTTAGGCTCTTATTTAATGCAGCTGACAAAACAAGCATTAAATACAGAGCAAACTCGACAAGCTTCTTTATATCTTCATACAATTAGTGACTTTGAAAGAATTGGGGATCACGCTGCAGATATTGCCGAGATGTCAAAGAGTATCAATGAAAATCGTATGGAAATGTCAAATGCCGCTATGGATGAGTTAAACCTTGTTGTGGAGGCCGTTCGTGAATCAATGAATATGACATATCATGCTTATTTAGAAGATGATTTAGCTTTGGCTCGACGCGTATCTCCATTAGGAATTGTCATTCGTGGACTTTGTGATGAAATGAAATTGCGTCACGTTGAACGTTTATCACAAGGAAACTGTGGTCTTGAAGAAGGTACAGTATTCAATGATTTATTAAATAGTTTAAACCGTATTGCCACACACTGTGCAAGTAGTATGGTGGCTTTGATTAAGATTCGTGAAAAAGATACAGATATTCATATTCACGATTCCAGAGTATATGCGATTGAAGGTGATGATTATAAAACAACATTGGCTGAGTACCGTGAAAAATATGATCTTGGACAAAGAGAAGGTCGTATTGTTAGTATGGAAGATGAACAAGTTGAATAATGTAAATAAGGCCTGATGATTCAGGCCTTTGATGTATCTATTTTTATGTCACATATGTCTTGGATTGAAAAAGTTTTAAAATAAAGTTCTTCTAAAGGAATCCATCGTTGAATAAAATTGTTCAACATATTTGGGTTCCTTTTTTCAAGTCTTGAAAGTTGTTCTTCTTTACTCACGGTTAAGAAAACAGAATACGAATAATATTTTTGAAGATCTGAGTGCATCGAATAAGAACCTTCAATGACATTAAATGATTTATATGGAATTAAGTGAGCAGATTGTATTGACAAAGTTGAACAATTGAATTTATGCAGCTTTATATCTTCATGTTTTGATAGTGGAATCAAGACCTCTTGTTCAAAGCGCTCATGGTCTACATTTTCTCCAGGACTTTCAAGCCTTTCCTTTGTCCTTTGATGGGGTTGTAAGAAAAAGTCATCCATTTTAAATACGTTACAGTCATATATTTGTTTTAAAAGATTTGAAAGTGTAGTCTTACCCGAAGCACAACGTCCGTCGATTGAAATAATAGAAGGATGCTTGTTGTCGATATGCTTAAATAGTTTTAAGAAAGGAACGTACTTTTTATGTATTAAGCGATAAGATGGATGGTACAATTGATTGAATGTATTGGAATGATGAATGGCAGGATATCCATCTTCTTTCCATTTTAAAAGAGTTAGCTTAGCGTTGTTTAAAGAAAATGGAAGTTCTTGATTGGAAATCATATCGATAAGGATTTGAAGCTTTTCTTCGAGCTGTTCCTTGCCGTTTTTTTCTTGTTGACTTGATAAAATAAATAAAGTACTCAGTGTATTTACGCTCAATCCATAATTTAAATGAAGACGAACATAATTTCCATCTAGATATTCAATGGAATTACATGTATCTAGTTTTGTGTCGAGTTCTTGTTGGATCTGTTTTTTAACTGTATCAGGATTTGAAAGTAAGTGTTCACAACCAAAACTGCTTTGGTATAAAAATTTCATTAAATCCTGTAGTTCTAGTTGTGGGTATGTTTGAAATTGGTTGAGTATATATGATTTTGTGTTCATAGAAATTATTTTATCACATTCTTTTCTTTTTTATTATAGATAAAAGTTATAACGGGCGTATATTATTAAATATTATCAATAATTAACTAGAAATGATAAAATGATGACGTTGGAGGAAAATTACTTATGTTGAATATTAAATATGATATTGTAGGATCTTTTTTAAGACCACAGGAAATTAAAGAGGCCCGTGCTAAATTTAATAATAATGAAATCACATATGAACAATTGCGTGATGTAGAGGATGAACAAATCGCAAAATTAGTTGCGAAGGAAGTACAACATGGATTGAAGTTTGTGACAGATGGAGAATTTCGTCGTCGCTGGTGGCATTTAGATTGGTTAAAAGAATTTGCTGGTTTTACGACAAAACATTTGGATAAATTTATTAATGGAAGAAACAATCATATTGAATTAGGTATGATTGAAGGTAAAATTTCTTATGATCCAAATAAAGCACATAAAGAAATGTACGCATGGGATTTCTTGAAGAATGAGGCAAGTAAATATGGTGTAGAAGCTAAGAAGTGTATTTCTGGACCAAACATGATTTTGATTGATCATTTTTTACAGTTAGGTATCAAAGATACGCCATACTATGGAACAGATATTGAAGCAGTCATTGATGATATTGGATTGGCATATCAGGCAGCTATTCGTGATTTTTACAATCATGGATGTCGCTATATTCAAATTGATGATACTTCATGGACCTATATGATTGATGATACATTTGTATCAAAAGTAGAAGGATTGGGTTATACAAAAGCACAAGTGTTAGATTGGTTTGTACGTGTAAGTACTAAGGCTTTAGAAAATCGTCCAGAAGACATGCAGATCGCAACACACTTCTGTAAAGGAAACTTCAAAGGAAATCCATTGTTCCATGGATTCTATGATACGATTGCCAAGTCTGTTGCGAGCATTCCATACGATGGATATTTTGTAGAATATGATGATGCTCGTAGTGGAACCTTTGATCCATGGGCTGTTTTAAAAGGTACTGGCCGTACATTTGTAGCTGGCTTGATTTCTACAAAGCGTAAAGAATTAGAAGAGCATGATGCGATTAAGGCACGTTATGAACAAGCTAAAGCTGTAGTCGGTGATAATATTGCACTTTCTCCACAATGTGGATTTGCCTCTGTTGAAGAAGGTAACTGCATTGATGAGGAAACACAATGGAAGAAAATTGATTTATTGGTATCTTGCCAAGATTTTATTTAAGAGGAATCGTTTGATTTCTCTTTTTTCAAAAAAAGAACAAGCATTTACTTGTTCTTGTAGTATGAATTTAAGAAAGATTCTTTGAATTCTTTAAATGTTCCATCTAAAATAGCTTGTCGAGCTTGTTCAGTTAAACGGATGATAAAGCGAAGATTATGTATAGAAGCAAGTTCGAAATACTTTGCGGATTCCGTGCGGTCTTGCGATTTCCATAGTCTTCTTAATTCACCAAGTGTGATATGAGAAAGACAAGTAGGACAATCGCAACCTTCATCAATGATTTCATCGCTATCTCTATATTTTGATAAATTGATAGGACCATGCATTGTATACAATCTTCCATGTCTTGCCTCTCTAGTAGGAGCTACACAATCGAATGTGTCGGCACCATTTTCTGTACCAATCAAGATATCATCTGGATGAGACAATCCTAATAAGTGTCTTGGTTTATTTTCAGGGAGTTCTTCGTTACACCAAGTTAAGATATCACCTAGCGTTTCTTTAAGGAAAGCACCACCTAATCCATAACCATCAAAATCCATTTGAGCGTACTTTTTACAAGTTGATCTTCTTAGATCTTCCCAACGCCCACCTTGAATGACACCATATAAAGATTGGTGGTAGCCTAAATCATCACAATGTTTCTTATGTTCATCAAGGCTTCTCTTTGCCCAACGTTCAGTTCTTGCCAAGGATTCAACGTTATATTCGTATGTATCGGCTAAAGAAGTTAATTCATCATAAGCCATATGAATATCGGCTCCAATGCGACATTGAATTTGCATACTTTCTTCTGGACCAATAAAATCTTCTTGCCCTGTAAATGGATCGTGAAAGTGTACTCCATCTTCGGTTACGTGGGCCAAACGTTTTTCTTCTTCGGTATTCTTCATATTGTCTTCACGTTTCATGCTGACAACTTTTCCGCAGCCAGAACCTAAAGACATCACTTGAAAGCCACCGGAATCCGTTAAAGTTGGACCGTTCCATTTTGACCATGCGGATAAACCTCCATTTTCAGCAATTTCTGGGGAAATGTTTCGTAAATGATATCCATTACTCAACATGGCTTGGGCATTAATACTTTTTAATTCTTCCATAGAAACAAAGCGAACTTCACCATGTGTTCCAACACACATGAATGCAGGGGTCTTGATGTCTCCATGGGGTGTATGTATAATTCCGGCTCTTCCTAAATGACCAGGAATTCTTTTTTCAATTTCAAAATAAAATTTATTGTCGTTCTTGTATTCCATAAATTCCTCCAACCCATTTATTCTATCATATATTAGCGTCGGCATATATAAAAGATTATGTGATTGCACCTGCAATATATCCGATGGATTGAATGTTGAGAAGGTTAATGGTTTATCCTCCAATAAAAATTCTTAATCCAATATCTAGATTAAAAATACCTGAGAAAATCGACATCGCAACAGAACTTGTGTTTTCATTGGTTGCCAATATCGTTTCTGATTGGCAAGATTAGAACATATACACCACACAATACACATATGGATACTGTACTTGTTTTTTTTATGCAATCTAAGAACAGTCGTCACTTCGATGCGGAGAGGTTCAATTTAGCACAACTCTTGTTGAAAACCCCATTTTTTCTTTCTATAATATATATCGGTGATAAAAAATGAAAAAAACAATTTGGATAGCAACGAGCAATGCTCATAAAGTTGAAGAGTTTCAGACGATGTTGAAGGATTGCCAAGTTAAATGCTTAAAAGATCTGGATCATAAAATTGATATTGTAGAAGATGGTACAACATTTGAAGAGAATGCGCTAATTAAAGCTCGTACTTTATTTAATGAACTTCATGAACCTGTAATCAGCGATGATTCTGGTTTGGAAGTAGATGCGATGGATAAGAAGCCAGGTGTGTATTCAGCTCGTTTTTTAGGTGAAGACACAAGCTATGATATCAAGAATCAATATATTATAGATCAGGTAAAGGGAAAAACGCGTACGGCTCGCTATGTGTGTGTCATTGCCTATATTAATGAAAATGGAAAAGAATATGTATATCGTGGAGAGTGTGAAGGTTTGATTCATGATGAAATGGTTGGAACAAATGGTTTTGGATATGATCCAATCTTCTATTATCCTGAATTTAAGACAACACTTGCCAATGTGAGTGAAGAAAAGAAAAATAGTGTATCTCATAGAGGAGTAGCACTTGAGAAATTTTTAAAGGATTGGAGTAAATAATATGTTGCATGTAGTATTGTATGAACCTGAGATTCCTCAGAATACAGGAAATATCATTCGAACTTGTATGGCTACAGGTTCGCGTTTACATTTAATTGAACCATTGGGTTTTTCTTTGGATGAAAAGCATTTGCGTCGTTCAGGAATGGATTATATTAAGGATGCTGATATTCACATTCATAAAGATTGGGATGCGTTTGTGGCTGAAAATCCAAGTGAACACTATTATTTTATGACTCGTTATGGTAAAAAAGCGCCAAGTGAATTTGATTTTACGAAAGAAGAAGGCGATGTATATCTTGTGCTTGGAAAAGAAAGTACGGGAGTTGATAAAAAAATCCTTCAACATCATTTAGATAGTTGCATGCGCTTGCCTATGGTCGCAAATGCGAGAAGTTTGAATTTGTCCAATTGTGCTGCCATTATCGTTTATGAAGTACTACGCCAACTTGATTATCCAGGACTAAGTACACATGAAGAACTTAAGGGAGAGGATTGGCTTGAAAATCTTAAAGTTGATTGATCGTTATGTAGATTCGTTTGAAAAGCGAATCTTTATTTTTATTGTATTTATAACCATATACTGGTTATGGCAGAATATTTGGCAGTTAATATTATTTTCTAAATTATTTTTTATAACTGATTATGAAAGTTTGTTCAATTTGCAGGCCCACTTATCCAACTATGAATCGAGTGTTTTGATACGTATCATATATTATGTGATTTCAAATCCATCATTGAATATTGCTGGTGTTGTTAGTTGTATAAAACTGATAGACATAATGGGGATTGTAGGATTGTTGATTTTGGCTCAAAAATATCGAATTATTATAATTTTAAATGGATTTAAATACGTTTGGTGTTCTATTTGGCTTGTAAAAGGTATGAATTCTGCAAGTGTATATTTGGTAATAAATTGCTTAAAATGGCTTTCAATAGGCGGCTTAATTCTTGTCGGTATAGTGATTCTTTTATGGCTTTTAGGATTGATACGAATAATCTTAGAACAGGATAGATTTGTTCACGATTTGTAGACAACGTTATACATTTTATAAATTATGTACAATTTTTTACAAAATCACATAATTTACCATAATTTATATTTAGATACTTTATATAAAGTGTATTAAGAAATATTTAAGAAATTAATTACTAAAAAGTGTAAATAATTTTTTTGCGAAAATTTGCAACAAAATTTAAATCTTGTTAAACTTCAGGTGTTGTAACGAAGAGGTGATATGATGAATTTTATCGAAAAGCACAGTAAAATTTTAGCCGTAAGCCTATGTCTATTGACTTCTGGACCAATTGTTTCGACAATGTATGCCAAAGAAGTTCAACCAGGATGGCATGGTGAAGGCGCAGATCGTTATTATGTTTTAAAATCAAATCGTCAGACAGCTACTGGTTTAACAAAAATCGATAAGGAACTTTATTATTTCAATAATAAAGGAGAAATGCAGTTTGGATGGCAGACTGTTTCAGATGAAACTTACTATTTCCAACAAGACGGAACTGCTGCAAGAGGTTCTGTGACAATTCAGGGTAGTGAGTATAATTTCCAAAAAGAAGGTGTCCTTCTTCATGGTTGGAGTAATGATGGTAAATCATACTACGATGAAAAAGGAAACAAAACTTCAACAAACTGGGTTGAAGAAAATGGTTCGAAATATTATTTTGATGCCGATGGAAATTGTGTAACAGGATGGCAGGAAATCGATGGCCAGAAGTATTTCTTTGGTGAAGATGGAAAGATGGCTATAGGTCAATTTGATGTAGACGGAAAAACATATTTCACTCAAGAAGACGGTACTTTCCGTACAGGATGGCAAGAGATCAACGGTCAAAAATTGTATTATGCAGAAAACGGTGAAGTAACTAAGAATCAAATCGTTGAAATCGAAGGTACTAAATATGCGTTCGATGAAAATGGTGATTTGATTAAAAATGCCGAAAAAGATGGATATAAGATTGATGAAAATGGTGTTGCGACTGAAGTAACCCCTTCTGAGGAAACAACTCCAACTCAAGATACAACGACTCAAGCTCAGGCTCCAGCACAAACAACTACTCAAAGTGCTCCAGCTCAAAGCACAACAACAACTACAACACAAGCGCCAGCACAGCCATCGGCTCCTGATGCTCCAGCTAAAGATTATGTAGCTCCAACCCCAAGTGTGAACAGTTCAGCAATCGCTGCTGCTGCATTAGCACAAGTAGGAACTACACAAGATTGTACAATGTTAGTTACTAATGCTTTGAGAGCTGTTGGAATTAATTTCCACGGTTGGCCAGAAGACTATTTGAGTCTTGGTACAATCACATCAAGTCCAGTTGCAGGTGACATTATTGTTTATTCAGGACATGTTGCTATTTACATTGGAAACGGACAAGCAGTTCATGGTGGATGGTATGGAAGCCAGACTGTTGTATCAAGCGTTTCTTGTGACAAGGCATTAATTGGATACGTTCACGTAGGCTAGATTGAATTCTAGCCTTTTTTTTTGTTTTTGTGGTAGAATTATTAATATATTTTCAAGGAGGTTTACTTATGAACTATATACAAACGCAAAAATTTAGTGATGTTTATGTTTCTTGTAAAACCATGATGCCTTTTCATCGAAATACAATTAGTGCTTTAAACGTGCTTGTGTATATGATGAAGGCGAAAACGCAGAAAATGAATTCGAAACAAAAATTAGCTTCTACCTTAAATCGTGCTTATGGAACAAAGGTGTCTTATGGTTTAACATCTTATGGAGATCTTGTTCAACTCGATGTTCGTTTTCAGTTTGTCCGTCCAGACTGGATTGAAGATAGAAGCTATTTAGATAAAATTAAAGATATTATGGATGAAGTTCTGTTTCATTCTGTATTGGATGAGGAAAACTTTAAGGAGTCAGTGTATTTGTTAAAAAATAGATTGTTGGCACAAATGGATGATCCGGCCAGCTTGTCTTGTATGTATGCCTTTGAGATGGCACATGCTAAACATTCTATTTCAATTCCTGTGCAGGGAAGTTTAAAAGATTTAGCGACACTTACTTTAGAGGATGTGAAAAAAGCCTATACATTATATATGGATATGGCAAAACACTTCTATATCTGTGGTTATGTAACGGATGAATTGTATGATTATATTGATAGTTTAGATTCGCATTGTGCTTTTATATCGGAAAGAACATTGCTTCCTCGCGTAGAAACAAGCTATAAAACCTTTGAAAAGAATATTGCGCAAACTTGTATTTCGCAAGTCTATTCGACAGGTGTTGATATTTCAAGTTCGGATTATGAGGCTGAACTAATTTTAAATAGTATTTTGGGGCAAAGCCAGAAGAATTTAATGTTTGATGAAATTCGTGAAAAGAATAGTCTTTGTTATTCTATAAGCTCTTCTATTATTCGCTTTGATGGAGCTTTGTTAATTCATACGGGTGTGAATCGTAAGGATGTCACAAAAGTATTAAATTTGATAGAAACACAAATAGATCGATTATTGAACATGGATTATGATGATCGATATTTAGAAATCGCAAAGATGGACTATAAGGACCGTATTATTAGTGGATTAGATCATGCTCAATCTTTGATTGCGCAAGCTTTTTTAGATGATCTTTTACATCGCCAGCTCACGCCTGAGCAAAGAATTGAGAGAATTATGAAGGTGACAAAGGAAGATATCTCACGTGTTGCCTTACGATTGAATTTGGCTTCAGTGGCCATTGTTGCGGAGAAAGAAAATGAATTATAATTTGGATATTAAAAAGGAAACATTGTCAAATGGTTTACAGGTGATTCTTGTTCATAAACCGGATTATCAAAAATCACTATTTCTTTTAGGAGCTAAAGTAGGAGGGTTTGATATTGATCAAAGCGTAGATGGGCAAGTGATTAGACATAAGAGTGGAATTGCGCACTATTTAGAGCATCAAATGTTTTATTTGGATGGAGAAGATGTAAGTGATTTATTTGCGAACCTACAGTGTTCTACAAATGCATATACTTCTTATACAGAAACGGCATTTTATTTTTCGACTACGGCGGATGTGAAAAAGTCATTAAAACTTTTATTGGATTTTGTCGAAAATTTAGATGTGACAAATGAAACGATTGAAAAAGAAAAGGGGATTATTCTTAGTGAATATGATATGTATCAACAATCGCCTGAACAACGTCTTTTTAAGGAAACTTTGATTTCTTTATTTCAATATCATCCAATGAAAGTTGATGTACTCGGTTCAAAAGAAGATATTCAAGATATGAGCATGGAGGATTTAAAACAATTTTATGCATTAAATTATGATCCTAGTAAATTGTGTCTTGTGGGTGTAACTGGAAAAGATACAAATGAAATCATGGATTGGATCAAGGAATGTCAAAAAGATGTTTTGAGTAAGTTAAATAAAAAGATTGAGCGTGTCTTTAAGGAAGAGCCAAAGGAAGTAAATCGCAAAGAGTATGTCGATCATATGGATATTCATCAGCCATTTGTATGTGTTGGTTATAAGATGGATGCTTGCAAGACAAAGGAAGAAGCATTCGAAAAAGACTTTGCGGTGAATATGTGGTTAGATTCTATCATGGGTCCTTTAAATCCTAATTTTCAGGAATGGCTAGATCAAAGAATCTTTACACAGTTTGTAGGCGCAGAAGCGGACTTTACTTTGGATCATAGTTATATCTTGTTTTATGCTCAAACAGTAAATCCAAATGCCTTTATTGAACTTGTAAATGAGCTTGTACAGAATAAGTCGATTTCTGATGAAGACTATCAGTCGTTGCATGCACAGGCAATCGCGAATAATTTGCGTGGCTTAGATCATTTTGATGGCTTGGCCAATGATTTACTTCGAAGTCACTTTGAGGAGTATGACTATATTGAAAATTTAAATAGCATTCAAAATATGGAAATTGAGCAAGTACATGCCTATATTAAGAATTTGGATTTCTCACATTCTTGTGTGACAAAAATTCTTCCGAATGACTCTATCTGATCTAATTTGTGTTTTTTTTAGCAAATTAGAGGGGAAAAACGCATGTAAAACGCATAAAAAGACGGCCTATAGATAAGATAGGTCGTTTGTTTTATATGTGACATATTTGTAGAATACCATTGAAGAAGGATGGTGATAAATATGGTGGTCAGAATTGAAGGAGGATAATCAATTATGAATGCGTTTAGTATCGTGGGAAAAATTACGGACATGCCAATGTTAAAGGAGACAAGCAATGGATTAAAAACTTGTGAGCTTCCAATTCGAGTGCAGCGTAATTTTCCAAATTCAGAAGGTGTTTATGAAAGTGATGATGTAATCGTTGAAGTATGGCGAGGTCTCGCAGAAACTGTAAGTGCTTCGTGTAAGATTGGAGACTATGTGGGAATTAATGGTCGTATTCATTCGCGTAAATACCAGAAGGATGACAGGGTATATCTAAACTATGGCTTTGTAGCTGAAAAAGTTGATTTTCTACGTTGATCAACAGATAAAATACATGAATTAAGAAAACACATCCACAAAAAAAGAAGCGATCAATTCGCTTCTTTCTTGTTCTATGCCTAAGATTAACGGTTGTAGAATTCTACTACTAACAATTCGTTGATTTCTTGAGCTGTGAATAGTTCTTTACGTTCTGGGTAACGAACATAAGTACCTTTCTTAGCATCTTTGTTTACTTCAACAAAATCAACAGTTGCTGTTGCAGCTTCTAAAGCTTCGTTGATTACGCTTAAGTTTTTAGCGCGTTCACGAATTTCGATAACTTGTCCTGGTTTTACTTGGAAACTAGGGATATCTACTTTCTTACCATCTACTAATACGTGTCCGTGGTTTACTAACTGACGGCTAGCACGACGAGTACGTGCAAATCCCATACGATAAACGATGTTATCTAAACGAGATTCCAACATTACTAAGAAGTTTTCACCAGCAGAACCAGCTTTTTTACTTGCTTTTAAGTAAGTGTTGTAGAATTGTTTTTCACTTAATTGGTAAGTGTGACGAATTCTTTGTTTTTCCTGTAATTGGATACCGTAGTTTGTTAATTTTGGACGACGAGCATTTCCGTGTTGTCCTGGAATTGTGTTACGACGAGTTATTTCTTCACCAGTTTCTAATACTGAGAATCCAAGGCGGCGTGACTTCTTCCAAACGCTTCCTGTGTTTCTTGACATAATTTTTCCTCCTATTGTTTTATATCATTCACAAAACAATAACAGTACAAATCTTTAAAGGCTGTGTTGACAATGATACTTTCCGCTATCAGCTATTAGCTTACTCATATCGCTTAATAAGGCTGCAACGCATATCCTTTAACTTTGTATGCTGCTATCAATTTATGCTTATGTATCATATCAAAGAATATTAATAAAATCAAGAAAATGATGCAATGATTTTGAAGTTTTGCTATAATAAGAATGGTTTGCAAGGAGGTACCACTATGGATAGTGTTTTGAATTTCTTTCGATCAGTATACGCGTTCATTCGAAATCAACTTTCTGTGACTGTAATTATCTATCTTTGTATAGCAATTCTAGTCTTGATTTTGATTTGGATCATTATGCGTATGATCAAACGTAAAAAGGCGTCGAAACGACTTTCAGATCTTGAGATCGAAATGAATGAAATTCGTAACAATTCCTTGGCCTACAAGTTCAACAAAGCATCGGCATTCGCAAGAGTGAATGATGATATCATGGATAAAGTGAAAAGCTTGACTCCAAAATATGATACTTGTCAAAAAAACTTAAGTGCTTGTGATGATTTGTTTAATGAAGCAGATGATTATGTTTCTAGACATCGTCTTCGTAAATCTATGCGAGCTATGGACGATTTAGAAACAATGATGGATGAGACAAAAGAAAGAATTCGTATTGTTACTCAGTCATTAGATCATGTCTTGGCTCGTGAAACAGAGGTTCGTGAATCGGCAAATGCTTTAAAAGAGCGTTTTCGCAATGTGAAAACTGTTTACCAAGATAATCGTTCTTCATTTTATGGATCTGTTAATTATGTAGATTCATGCTTAGAGGAAATTGAAAATGAATTCTCTAATTTTGAAGAGTGGATGTTTGCTTCAGAATTTAACAAGGCAAAGGAAGAACAAGAAAAAATCTCAAAAATGGTGGATGAGATTAGCTCTAAAATTGCAGCCTTCCCTGGACTATATGAAAAGGCCAAAAATGTATTGCCTCGTGCAATCAACGAAGTTCGATTGCACATTAAGGAATTACAGGAAAAAGATATCGACTTATCTTATTTAGAACCAGAAGAAAAATTAACAACCATTCAAAGTGCTTTGTCTAGTTCAATTGATCAATTGGATGCAGGTGAATTTGAAATGGCACAAGAAAACTTGGAAATCATTGGAGATCACATTCTAGCATTACAAGATGATGTAACGAATGAAAAAGAAGCTTATGATGAAATCCATGTAAGTCTTCAATCTAATTTAGATCTAGTTAATGTCATTGGTCAGGAACTTGAGGAAATTATGGCGCTTTATGCCAATATTAAAGATCGTTTTGGTCTAGAAGATTGGACACACCGCTTCTCTTTGGCACAAATCCAAATGGAAGATTTATCAAATCGTCGTGATGAAATTCAAAAAGAATTGAAACAAAATCAACGTCCTAGCGTAGATGTAGTTCATGGTTATCGTAAATTTTCAGAAGATGTTAATGAATTCCACGATCAAGTCAAGGATATGAAAGAGATGTTAGTGGGAGCAAGCAGTGATGAATCACGTGCTAAAAAACAATTGACAAAATTACAATTGATTTTAAATGAAGTACGTTTAAATACAGTAACACGTCATTTGCCTAGTATCTCATCTCAATTTTCTGCAGATTTAAAAGAAGGCGAACGCTTGATTCAACGTGTTCGTGTAGTGTTGGATCACTCACCATTAGATGTACAAACATTAAATGCAGATTTGCAGGATGCCATCGACTTTGTATATAAGTTATACAATAACGCAAACAATTTAGTCGGTGTTGCTGTTATGGTAGAAAATGCGATTGTGTTTGGTAACCGTTTCCGTAGTACGCATGCACAAATGGATTCGGATTTAACTCGTGCTGAGTTATGTTTCCAAAATGGAGAATATACTCGTGCACTTAAGATTGCGATTCAAGCAATCGAAAACATGCACCCAGGAATTTATGAGAAGTTAGTAGCTCAAAAAGATCCTGCTGTCATGAACCAGGTGCAGTAATGATTTATTTTGATAATGCTTCGACAACCTCTGTACGTACAGAGGTTCGTCGTGTTTATGGGCAAGTGTTAGAAACTTGTTATGGCAACCCAGATAGTTTGCATGCGGCTGGGCGCCAGGCAAGTTCGCTCATGGAAAAAAGTCGATCAAATATTGCTTCTATGCTTCATGTAGATCCAAGTGAAATTATCTTTACATCAGCTGCTAGTGAATCAAACACTTTAGCTATTGTAGGATATGCCTTGGCCAATGAACATCGAGGTCATCATGTACTCACAAGCAATGTTGAGCATTCGAGTGTTCGTCATGCGATGGAGTTTTTGAAGCGTTTTGGATTTGAAGTTGAATTTCTTCCAATTAATGAAGATGGAATTGTTACACCAGAATGCTTAAAATCTCATATGCGTAAAGATACAATTTTAGTATCGGTTATGCATGTGAATAATGAAATGGGAGCTATCAATCCTATTTTAGAACTAGAAAAAATTGTACACCAAAATCCAACGTGTGTATTTCATGTGGATTGTGTACAGAGTTTTTCAAAAATTGATATTCCTTTTGAAAAACTAGATATGGCTACGATCTCTGCACATAAGATTCATGGTCTAAAGGGTAGTGCCATTTTAATGAAGAAAAAGAAGATTCAACTTGTTCCAATTATTCAAGGTGGACAACAGGAACAAGGACTTCGTGGTGGAACAGAGAATGCACCGGCGAATATTGTTTTGGCAAAGACAATTCGTTTAGCTTTAGAGGAACAATCAAAGGCTTATGATCATGTTTTAAAAATCAACCAATATTTGCGTGAAGAATTAACTAAAATCAATGGTGCGCATGTACATTCGCCAAAAGATGCGATTCCTTATATTCTTAATATTTCATTTGATCAAATAACAAGTGAAGTCTTATTGAACGCTTTGGATCAAAAGGGAATTTGTGTATCCGCAAAAAGTACTTGTTCATCACAAAATACGAATGCTTCTGAAGTGTTATTGGCTATGCACAAGTCAGAATTTGATGCGACACATGGAATTCGTTTATCTTTTTCTAATGAGAATACTTTGGAAGAGGCAAAATATTTTATAGAAACATGTAAGGAGATTATAGAGAATTATGGCTTATCGTTATAATCATATCTTAATTCGTTATGGCGAATTGAGTTTAAAAGGAAAAAACCGTAACAACTTTATTAAGGCGCTTTATGACAATGTTCGTAAAGCTTTAAAAGCATTCCCAACATTAGAATTTGAGAAACAGCACGACCGTATGTATATTTATCTTCATGATGAAGATTCTAAGCAGGTTAGTGATATTTTAGCTAAAGTTTTTGGAATATCTTCATTTTCATTGGCTATTAAAGTGGAACCAGATTTAGATCAAATCATTGATGCTTGTTATGAATCTTTAGATTTAACAACACCAAAAACATTTAAGGTGGCTGCACGTCGTAGTGATAAACTATTCCCATATATTTCAGACGATATTAATCGTAGGGTTGCAACTAAGATTTTAAAGAACAGTGACTGGAAAGTTGATGTTCATAATCCGGATGTAAAAATTGTTGTTGAAGTACATCAAGATGCAGCTTACATTATGACAGATCGTATTCAAGGTGCTGGTGGATATCCAGTTGGTGTTGGCGGAAAGGCCATGGTTTTATTAAGTGGTGGAATTGATTCTCCAGTTGCCTGCTATTTAATGATGAAACGTGGTGTACACATTGAATGTATTCACTATGCTTCACCTCCATATACTTCACAAAATGCCCAAGAAAAAGTAATGGAACTAGCTAGACTTGTATCTGGTTATCAAGGTGATGTTTTAGTTCATGTTGTTCCATTTACAGATCTACAATTGGCAATCTATCAAAATGCGGATGAAAGTTATGCAATCACATTGATGCGTCGTATGATGATGCGTATTGCGACAGGCCTAGCTAAGAAAAGACATGCTCAAGCTATCGCAACAGGTGAATCGATTGGACAGGTCGCAAGTCAAACTTTAGAGAGTATGCTAGCAATCAATGATGTCACAAATATGCCGATTATTCGTCCAGTTGTTTGTATGGATAAAGTTGAAATTATTGATCTTTCTAAAAAGATTGGAACATATGAAACAAGTATTCTTCCTTATGAAGATTGTTGTACGATTTTTACACCAAAGAATCCGGTCACTAAACCTCGTGTGGATAAGTGTGAAAAATATGAGGCAAAATGGGATTTTGACAAGATGGTACAAGATTGTATAGATAATACAGATGATATTTGGGTACATCCAGTTAAGGTTGAAGAAGATTTATTCTAAGAGAAGTGAAATATAGCGCTTCTCTTTTTCTTTTATGTTATAATCTTTTTATGTTGATATGTCCGGTGTGTAAAAAGAAACTAATAAAAGAAAATAAAACATTTCGATGCGAAAATAATCATTCTTTTGATTGTGCCAAACAAGGTTATGTGAACTTATCGCGTAAACAGACAAAGAATCATGGGGACAATGCTTTGATGGTCAAAGCGCGTACCGATTTTTTAAAAAAAGATTATTATGATTTTATGCGTCAATATGTAAAGGGAAAGGCTAATGGATCTATTTATTTGGATGCTGGTTGTGGTCAGGGTTACTATACAAAAGAGATAGGGGCGAACTTTGAACATAGTTATGGGATTGATTTGAGTAAGGAAGCGATTCTTCATGCGTCTAAACAAGATAAACATACGCAATATATTGTGGGGAGTTTATTTGATATGCCTTTTTTAGATGAGAGTATAGATTGTGTTACAAGTATTTTTGTGCCTTTAGGCCAAGATGAAATTTATCGTATACTAAAAGAAAATGGATATTGGATCGTAGTAGGTCCGGGTCCTAAGCATTGTTTTGAATTAAAAGAAGTATTGTATGACACACCATACGAAAATGAAATGCCTGAAATACTAGAACAATATGAATTGGTAAACCAGGAAATTATTCAGAAAAAAAAGATGGTAGATGATGTATGGTCTTTACTAGAAATGACACCATATCGATATAAAACGAGTCAAGCTGGACTTGATCGTGTAAAACAATTAGAAAGGTTAGAGGTTACGTTTGAGTTTGTCGTAACTGTGTATAAAAAACATGAAAACAACAGTAAAAAAATGGGGAATTAATGGTGAGGGAATTGCGTTCCATGAAGGAAAGCCAGTATTTATTGAAAATGCTATTCCGGATGAAGTTATTGAATTTGATATTAAAAGTGATGAAGGTACTTATTTAGTTGGAGAATTAACTCGTTTAGTTGAACAGAGTTCAAAGCGTCGCTACCCACTTTGTCCAATTTGGAAAGAGTGTGGTGGATGTGCTTTGATGCACGTAAAGTATCCAGCACAATGCAAGATGAAAGAGGGTAATTTAAAAGAAACGCTGATTAAGTATGCGGATTATAATGGTCGCATTTTACCAATTTTAAAGAATCATGAGCCATTGTCATATCGTAATAGCTGCAAACTTCCTTTTGGTGAAGAATATGGGGAGTTATATACAGGAATGTATGAGCGTGATACAAACCATTTCCAAAAGATGAAAAGATGTTATGTGCATTCAAAATTGTTGGAACAAACGCGTCAGGAAGTTTTAAAAATTATGAATGAGCATCATTTAAAGATGTATGATGATAAAAAGAAAACGGGTTATCGTACATTGGTGATGAAAGAATTTGATTCTAAGATTCAAATTATATTTGTGACGGGAAAAGAAGATATCAGTGAAGAATTTATTCGTGATGTGACTCAACTAGAGGGTGTTGTATCAATCTGGCAAAGTGTAAAAACAGAAACAAAGCGTGAAGTATTTGGGGATATGCGGTTTATTTGGGGAGAAGAAAAGATGCATCTTCAATTAGAAGATATTCAATTATCTTTACTTCCTAGATCTTTCTTCCAGTTAAACACGAAACAATCCGTGAATCTTTATAATGTGGTTAAAGATTGGATGCCAAGATCAAAGACTACGGTTGAAGCCTATAGTGGTATTGGTGCTATCAGTTTATTTGTGAAAGATAAAGCTGAAGAAATCATTGGTGTTGAATCCATTCAGGATGCGGTTGATAATGCCAATGAAAATGCGATGTTAAATCATGCAGACAATGTATCTTTCATTTGTGAAGATGCGGGTAGTGCCTTAGCACATTTAGTACAAGAAAAAGAAGTGGATACATTGATTGTGGATCCGCCTCGTTCTGGTTTGGATGATACAATGAAGGAAACTATTTTAAAATCAAAAATCAAAACGATGATCTATGTATCTTGTAACCCAGCTACTTTGGCTAAAGATTTAGGCGTATTAAAGAAAGAATATCGTATTGTCAAGATTCAACCACTCGATATGTTTAGTCAAACTCCACATGTAGAAAGTGTTACACTACTTGTTTGTAATGATGACTATAAACCTAGACGTCGTTTTGATAATCGAAAAAATCGTGACTATAAACCAAGAAGAGATGGAGATTTCAAACCTAGACGTCGTTTTGATGATAAAAAAGATGGAGACTTCAAGCCAAAACGCCGTTTTGAGGATGATAAACCAAGAAGACGTTTTGATGATCGAAAAGATGGCGACTTCAAACCTAGACGCAGATTTGATGATCGAAAAGATGATGACTATAAGCCTAGATGAAGATTTGATGATGATCGTAGATCAAAACGTTTTACAGATGACAAACCAAATCGTAGATATGGTAAATAAAACATGCAAGGATTTCAGGAAAATGAAACTGAAGTCCTTTTCTTATTTATTAGAAATTTATTTCAGAGAATCTTGGCACTTCAATGATGAGAGATTCAAATATGGATGGCAGTGAATTAGAACCTATTGTTACAATCAATGATAAAATGTTGTACTAAATCCTTGTTAAGGATACCTAACCAAAAAAAGTTTACAAATTAATTAAATAGATAATTTTATGTTAATAAATGCGTTATAATGATGGTAGCGCATTCTTTTTATTTTTTAATTCATAATAATATACAAAAAAAGAGATAGGCTTTTTGCGTCTATTTGTGAGTAAAATAACAAGAATCTATGAGGAGGAGTTTATAAAATGAATAATTTTCCACATTTATTTGAACCAATTGAAATTGGAAAGACAACAGTAAAAAACCGTATTTTTATGCCACCTATTTCAACAAATATGGCCGATAAAGGGTATGTTACAGATGATTTAGTAGCACACTATTCTGCACGTGCAAAAGGTGGAGTTGGACTTATCGTTACTGAAGTTGTAACTGTAGAACCAACTTATGTATATCTTCCAGGAGATATGTCAATTTATGATGACAGTTTTATTCCAGGATGGAAAAAATTGGTGGATGGCGTACACCAATATGGAACTAAAATCTTAGCACAATTGTTCCACCCAGCTTATATGGCATTCCCAGTACCAGGAACACCTCAATTAATTGCACCAAGTTGTGTAGGTCCTTACTATGCACAAAGTGCACCAAGACCAGCAACCATTGAAGAATTACACACAATTGTTGATCAATTTGGTCAAGCGGCTCACCGTGTACAGATTGCCGGTGGTGATGGTGTTGAAATTCAATGTGCGCATGCTCATGGATTATTAGGTGGTTTCTTAACACCTTTATATAATAAACGTGCGGACGAATATGGTGGAAGTCTTGATGGACGTTTACGCTTATGTTTAGAAGTTATTGCATCTGTTCGCAAGTATTGTGGAGATGACTTCATTATCGATGTTCGTATTAGTGGTGATGAATATAGTGAAGGTGGATTGACATTAAATGATCAGATTTATGTTTGTAAACAATTAGAAAAAGCTGGAGTTGACTTTATTCACGTATCTGGTGGTAATACAATCAAACGTGGATCAAGTATGCCAGCTCCTGGTACAAGTGCTGCACCTCACGCTCACTCAAGTGAAGAAATTAAAAAGCATGTAAATATCCCAGTCGCTACAGTTGCTCGTATTAACGAACCTTGGATGGCTGAAGAACTAATCGTAAACGGAAAATGTGATATGTGTATGATTGGACGTCCAAACTTATGTGACAGTGAATTCGCAAATAAAGCATTCGAAGGTAAAGTAGACGATATTCGTCCATGTATTGGATGTGGACGTTGTTTAACAGGAATCATGATGGGTAAACGTATTGGATGTACAGTAAATCCAAGCGTGGAAGATGATACGATTGCACCTGCAGAAACTAAGAAAAAAGTTTTAGTTATTGGTGGTGGTCCTGCTGGTATGGAAGCAGCATATGTTGCCAAAAAACGTGGACACGAAGTTGTTCTTTGTGAAAAATCGAATGAACTTGGTGGACAATTAAGACTTGCGGCTGTTCCAATCGCGAAACAAGAATTGTGTAAAGTTATTAAATTTATGATTCGTCGATTAGATCATGAAGGTATTGAAATTCGTTTAAATACAGAAGTCACAAAAGAAAGGCTTGAAAATGAATTTAAAGATTACGAAATCGTATGTTCAAGTGGAGCTACACCAAAAGAAATTCCACCATTCAAAGTATTCAAAAATTGTATGACTGCAGACGATGTATTATCTGGAAAGAAGTATCCAGGACGTAATATTGTTGTATTAGGTGGTGGAAGTGTTGGATGTGAAACAGCGGATTATTTAGCACCATTAATCAATGACTTATTCCCAATGAATCGTAAAATTACATTATTAGAAATGACAAATAACTTAATGCCTGGTGAAGGTGGAGCTGCAAAATCTAGATTGACTCAAAGATTGATGCAGAAAGGTGTTCGCATCGAATTGAATGCACAAGTAACAAATGTGGATGAAGAATCTATTACTTACGTAAAAGAGGGTGTTGAACACAAAATTACAGAAGCGGATACTTTAATTTTTGCTGTAGGATATGCACCTAAGAAAGTGGAAGTGGAAGCTGAAAATGTACACTATATTGGGGATTGTGAAAAAGTGGGAACTTTAAAAGATGCGATCACAAATGCGCATGAAATTGCTAAAAATATCTAGCAGAAATTATGATAAGTGAATTATTATAACCAATTCAAGTTGGTAACTTAACTTTTAAAAACAGAATTATGTTTCCCCCTTTGACAACAGGATGTGAAGAAAGAGACGGATTGATTGAGCCTCGTTCATTAGCTTTCCATACAAGACTTGCACAAGGGGGATATTTTTATATCGTTATTGGCGATGTGGCTCCTGTTCGTACTGCAAATCCTACACCAAAACTATATGATGAATCGCAAATTGAAATGTATAAAAAATTAGCTGATGCCTTACATGAACACGATTGTAAAGTAGCTTTACAATTGTTCCATCCAGAATATGATGTTCAAGGCGTAGGAAAAATGATTGTGGAAGCTGGTATTGCTGGTTAATTGGCTGTAAAAGCGAAGGTTGCCAATAATTTAGAAGAGGCTAAAAGCAACAAAAAATCTGTGACGAATTGACAAAGGGTGCATACGCAAAATTACATCATGATATGCAGCACTTTGTGACGGAAGCAATTGCTGAACAATTAATAGCAATTAAAAATAGTATTGCCCAATGTGCTAGAAAAGCGCAAAAAGCAGGTATTGATGCGATTGAAATTCATGGTGACCGTTTATAGGTTCATTATGTTCAACATTATTAAATCATCGTACAGATAATTATGGTGGTAGCTTAGAAAATCATACGCGTTTGCATTAGAAGTTTTACGAGCAATTAAAGAAGCGGCTCCATCAATGATGGTCGAATATAAACTTCCAATTATTACAGTTAATCCAGATGGATCTTTACGTGGTAAAGGTGATTTATTGGAAGATGAAGAGGCTGAATTCGCAAAAATGTTAGATGCAGCAGGAATTGATATGATTCAAGTGGCTTAAGCTAACCACACAGGAAACATGGGCGATACAATTCCTCCTATGGGTGCTGTTCCTTATAACTGGATTTTAGGTGCTTGTGAAAAAGTGAAATCCGTTGTTTCTTGTCCTGTTGCAACAGTGGGTCGTGTTGTCAGTGTTGAAGCTGGTGAAAAGATTCTTGAAGATGGTACGGCAGATATCATTGGATATGGAAGAAGTTTATTAACAGATCCAGATATTGCCAAAAAAGTGGAAAATGGTGAATGCATTCGTGAATGCTTGAACTGTAATAAAGGTTGTGTAGATGCCATCCAATCTCGTCGTTACTTAAGTTGTGTTTTAAATGCCGAAAATGGAGATGAAGAAACAATCTTCATTCAACCATGTACAGAAACTAAGAATATCGCAATCGTAGGTGCTAGTCTTGCCGGATTAGAAGCGGCTCGTGTAGCTTATAAACGAGGACATACAGTGACTGTATTTGAAAAATCAAATCGTTTAGGTGGACAAATCAATATTGCTTCAGTTCCACCAAGAAAGATGAAATCTTACGTTCTGTTCAATACTATGAAAAATTCTTGTCCGATAAAGTAGATATTCAATTAAACCATGAACCAACAATGGATGAATTGAATGGATTTGATCATGTGATCTTGGCCATTGGTGCTCACAATATGGATCTTCTTATGTCGGTAGAAAATTCAAATGTTGTATCCAGCTGGGATATCTTGAATGGTCAAGAAGTATCTGGTAAATGTGTTGTCTTAGGTGGAGGTTTAGTAGGTGCTGAAATGGCTGAATATTTGGCAAGTAAAGGGCTAGAAGTTTCAATCATTGAAATGATGGATAAGATTGCAGCACAAGAATCTGAAACTGTATTACCATTGATGGAAGCTGATTTTAAAGAACACAATGTTCAAAAATTTGTGAATACACGTGTTAGTGAAATTAAAGATAATGTCATCTATGTAGTGAATACAAAAGATGAAACAAATGTTGAAATTACAGCGGATACAATTGTAAATGCATTAGGTTCTAAAAGGAATGTATTTGATGATAGTAAGTTAACTGTTCCATTTACTTATGTAGGTGACTGCAGTGGTGAAAGAACAGCAGATATCGCAAGTGCTATTCGTACAGGATATAAGGCTGCCAATGAAATCTAAGAAGGTGTGAAAACATCTTCTTTTTTACAACAAATGACCGTGGTTCATAAATATATAAACCATATATGGCATATATCTCAAAATGGCATAAAAATAATGACCATAGCTCATAAATATTTACACATTTGAAAATTTGTCTATTAAAAACCCATTTTTAAAGAACTAGAATAAAATTATAAATGAAACCGGAGGAAGAGTTATGAATTTTAGTTCTTTACAGAGTAGTGTTCAAAAGTTTGGAATGAGTCAAGCTTTGAAGTATTTGGATAAGGATCCAGAAACAAATATTCCTAAATTAATGAATTTAGTAGATAAGGTTATGCCTGAAGGTTGGTATGGTTCACAGCGTAAAGTGATTCGTGAACAAATCGATGAAAAAGGTGTTTGGTATGACTATATCATGAAGCTTTATGATTTGAATGCAGGCGTTCGTCAGGCTGTATTTAAAAACTTTATTTTTAATGCATCACTAAATGGTAGTACAAAACAAGAGGAGTTGGCACAAAAATATAATTGTAATATCCCTTGGGCTGTATTATTAGATCCAACATCTGCATGTAACTTACATTGTACAGGATGTTGGGCTGCTGAATATGGACATCAATTAAATTTATCTTTAGATGATATTGATTCGATTATTCGTCAAGGAAAAGAATTAGGTACTTACATGTACATTTATACGGGTGGAGAACCTTTAACACGTAAAAAGGATGTGATTAAGATTTGTGAAATGCATCCAGATTGTGCTTTCTTATCTTTCACAAACGGAACATTGATTGATGAAGAATTCTGTCAGGATATGTTGCGAGTTAAAAACTTTGTTCCAGCCATTAGTTTGGAAGGTTTCGAAACAGCGAATGATTCTAGACGTGGTGAAGGCTGTTATGAAAATGTAAAACGTTCCATGGAATTATTAAAGAAACACAAATTGCCTTTTGGAATTAGTACTTGTTATACAAGTGTAAACTATAAAGATATCGCAAGTGATGAATTCTTTGATTTAATGATTGATTCAGGTGCTTTATTCTGCTGGTTCTTCCACTATATGCCAGTAGGAAATGAGGCTGTGAAAGAATTACTTCCAACACCAGAACAAAGAGCGTATGTTTATCATCAGATTCGTAAGTTCAGAAGTGAAAAACCAATTTTCACTATGGATTTTCAAAATGATGCGCAATATGTGGGTGGATGTATTGCTGGAGGTAGAAGATATCTTCATATCAATGCCAAGGGCGATGTAGAACCATGTGTATTCATTCATTATTCGAACTGTAACATTCACAATACAACATTACTCGATGCACTTAGATCTCCATTATTCCAGGCTTATCATGATAATCAACCATTTAATGAAAATATGTTAAGACCTTGTCCAATGTTAGAAAACGCTGGTCGTATTCAAGAATTGGTGAAACAAAGTAAAGCAGTCAATACAGATTATGAATCCCCAGAAGATGTGGATCACTTATTGGAAAAGACGGTTCCATATGCAAAAAACTGGAAGCCAATGGCTGACAAACTTTGGAATGAACAAAAAAAGTAGACAAATTAAAAAAATGAGTATAGAATTTTCAGCTAAGAAGGAGGGATGTTATGAAGAAGAATAATAAGCGTTTTTCGGGAATATCCAAACTTCCAAATGGAAATACTTCAAATAAAATTGTACCTGGATGTATCGTCCTTGAAGGCGGAGCTTTTCGAGGATTATATACATCAGGGGTATTAGATGCTTTAATGCAGTTTGAAATCAATATGCAGTGTACAGTTGGTACAAGTGCAGGGGCTTTGAATGGATTTAACTATGTGGCTGGTCAAATTGGTCGTAGTGCTAGAATTAATTTAGGGTATCGTCATGATTCTCGATATGTTGGTTTAGAAGCTTTTAAAAACAACAAAGGAATTATTGGATTTGATTTTTTGATGAAAGGAACTCAATATTTTGATCCGTTAAATACACCTCGTTTTATGAATCCAACGCGTGATTTTATTGCGGTATGTACAAATTGTAAAACGGGAAGGCCCGAATATTTTAGTAAGAATAAAACGCAGGATATTTTTAAGGCCGTACAAGCCAGTGCAACCATGCCTTATGTTTCAAAGATGGTTGAAATTGAAGATGGTTTATACTTGGATGGTGGCTGCAGTGATAAGATAGCGTATCAATGGGCGTTGGATCATGATTATGAGAAAATCATTGTGGTTCGTACACGTCAAAGAGAGTATCGAAAGAGTGAAGCGAATCCTTTCGTTCAAAAAATGACAAAAAGATTGTATGCTGAATATCCAGCTTTAGAACAGAAGTTGGAATCGATGAATAGTGACTACAATAAACAGTGTGATGAATTAGTAAGGCTTGAAAATGAGGGAAGAATCTTTACGATTGCCCCAAGCAAGCCAGTGAATGTATCGCGTGTAGAGAGGGATGTGGATAAACTCGCTGATCTTTACTACATGGGATATTTGGATGGGTTGAATCAGATTCAAAGAATCAAAGAATATTTAGAAATTGATTAAGAGGCCATGCCTCTTTTTCATTTTGTGTTAGAATAAGTGTAGGTGATTTTTATGGTACAAGAAAGACAACAAGAAATCGTAAATGAATTATTAAACTATATGGATACATTAGAAGATGGTAGTGAAGTAAGTACTTGGGATTTAATGGATGAAGTATTTAACTATCAACGCTTTAATGATGGGTATTGTTTTAATGATTTTAAAATTAGCGAAGAAGAATTTATTTCGTTAGATTCGCTATTAAAGGAAAGTGCAATGAAAGAGGGATTCTTTATTGATGACTCTATTTATCAAGATGTGATTGGGGCTTTTCCTTTTAGTTTGACATTTGTAGTAAGGAAATAGGTATGGAAAGATTAGAAACATTGATTCAAGAATTATATCAAGAGGGGACTCGTGAAAAAAATATGGAGGTTCTTTCGCATATTCGTAAACTGGCAAAAGAACAAAAACAATTTATTATTCCTGTCGGCGATGTCGAGGGTGAAAAAGTCTATCGAAGATTATCTTTAGATGATGGTCAAGATGTATTTGTAGCTTTTACTACACAGGCTCAAGTGGATTTGGGGCAGGATACAGAAACATTAAATCAAAGTGTGATGGATGTTTTAAATATGGTGCATGATACACAAGGTGTAAGTGGAGTTGTATTAAATCCTTGGAAAGATTCGTATTTTTTACCAAAAGTTTTAATTGAAATGATTTTAGACAATAAGAATCTAGAGAGTGAAATCAAAGTAGTAAAAGGAGATATCACTACTTTTGATGGAGATTGTATTGTCAATGCAGCCAATGAATCGCTTTTAGGTGGCGGCGGTGTAGATGGCGCTATTCATAGAGCGGCCGGCCCCATGTTACTTGAAGAGTGTAAGCTATTAAATGGTTGTCATACAGGACAGGCCAAGATTACTAAAGGGTATGATTTAAAGGTAAAGTATGTGATTCATACTGTGGGTCCGATGTATTCGGCAAAACATGAAGATGAGCATATGTTGAGGGATTGTTATTGGAATAGTTTGAGTTTAGCTCGTAAGTATGATATTCATACAATCGCATTTCCATGTATTTCATGTGGAGTCTATGGCTATCCTGTAGAAAAGGCAGTGCCATTAGCATTAAAGACAATTGCGGATTGGTTGGATGCAAATAGTGATTATACAATGAAAATCAGTTTGTATTGTTTTGATGAAGAAACGACAAAGGAATATCAAAAATATACAACGTATCAGGGAGAATAATCTTCCTGATTCTTTTTATTATCTATTTAGAAAATTTTCTAAATATAGTTGAAATTATCAAGAAACGATGTATAATCTATTTAGAAATATTTCTAAATAGGAGGTGGTGTTTTGTTTGAAAAAACGTTTAAAGCTTTAGGTGCTCCAGTCAGAAGAGACATTTTGAGTTTATTAAAAAAAGGCAAGATGTCAGCTGGAGATATCGCAAGTCATTTTGATATGTCTCAGGCAACTGTTTCTTATCACTTATCCTTATTAAAGGATGCAGGTTTGATTTGTGAAGAGAAGGATAAAAATTTTATTTTTTATCAAATCAACGCATCTGTTTTTGAGGAGATGTTGTGTTATTTTAAGTCTTTTTTAGGAGGGAATGAAGATGTTGAAAAATAAATGGTTTCAATTTAGTTTAGCTTTGTTTGTGGTTCCATTCGTATTGAATCTAGTTTTCTATAATCAATTACCAGATGTTGTGCCAACCCATTTTGATGTAAATGGACAAGTTGATGGTACAATGCCTAAGTTTATGGGTTTATTTGGTATGTTGTTTTTGTGCTTGGCAATTCATGTATTTACTTGTTTTGTGACGGTAAAAGATCCAAAGCGAAATAATATTCCAGATTTTATGATGAATATTCTATTTATGATTTGTCCAGTTGTTTGTATTGTGACAAGTATGACAATTATTTATTTTGGCTTGGGGTATTCTTTTGATGTTAGTTTTGTGATGAATATTTTAGTTGGCATTTTATTGATTATACTCGGTAATTATTTGCCAAAGGTAAAGCGAAATTATGCGGTTGGAATTAAAACTTCGTGGTCTTTGAATAGCGATGAAAACTGGGTGTTGTCAAATCGTGTAGGTGGCTATTGTATGGTCATTGCTGGAATCTTATATATAGTACTTGGATTACTTGGTTATGTGACAATGGGCATTGTTGTGATTCTTGTAGCGACTATTATTCCGTGTATCTATAGTTATATATTATTTAAGCGAGGAATTTAGTTTCCTCGCTTGATTTCGTTTTGAATGCATTTGAATAAGACTTGAATGGTTTCACTAATCATTTTCTTCGTTTGACTATCCATATTTTGAATGGATTTGACCATCTCAACCATATCGATATTCTTCCTTAAATCTTTTGGGTTTTCATAATCTGAAAAGATAGAGTAAATGGTATCAATAACTTGTTTGCGAGTATTGATATCAATGGATTTAAGCCATTTTGATAGTGTGGATTGTGTATGTTTGGATAGTTGATCATTTTGTTCTAGATAAATAAAGTCACCATTTTCAACGCACCACGTAAATGGATCATGTTGAAGGATGGATATGGCATCACTTTGGATGATTTGATAATTATTTGTTTCTTCAAGTAAGAGTCCAATAACACTCGATTGTGGTATGGTCTTGAATACTTTCTTATTAGTTTGATAAGGTGTAAGAAATCCAGGCCCATCATGGTTGTATGTACAATAAATTGGATTGTGTGTATGGATAGTGGCATAAAGTGCTAAGTTAGCTCCTTTGGAGTGTCCTCCTAAGATGAGTTTGTGTTTTGTCTTATAGTTGTTTACATAGTTTAATGCAGAAATTTGACTGGGAATATTTTCTTGAAAACATAGATTAAAATCTTCTTTCCATCCCACAAAACTTGCGTCTGTACCGCGAAAGGCAATGTAGTCTGTTTGGTTGGGCAAATGAAAAGTCATAGCACAGAATTGTTTTTCGTTGTCTTTGTCAAAATTGGTTTGTAGATGAGAAATCGTAATAGCTTCATATCGTAGTGAATGAATCGTTTGAAGGAATAATTCCTCGTTTAATTCGGGTACTCGTGTATTAGTACATAAATCATTAATTTCATTTTCAAATTCATTTAATAAATGGACTTCGGATTCAACATCAATAGTGGAGTTTTCAAATTTAATATAGGAGATTTGTGAGAGAATCAAAGAGTCCACATTATTAAATGGGTATTCTTCAAGGGTTAAATTTCCGTATTCTTTGATGTGGTCAATGATGTTTTTCATAGGTTTATTGTAGTGCATAAATACATTTAATGAAATATGTTCATCCATAATTTTAAAATTTTTAAAGTTCGTATACAATAAAGTTAGTGAGGGTGGATTGTTATGTTGATATTTGGAATTTTGAGTATTTGTCTGAGTTTAGACGTATTTGTATGTGCACTAGAACAGGGGGCTTCAATTCGTAATATTCGCTTTTCAAAAGCATTGGTTTATGGATTGATTTTTGCGCTATGCAGTTCGGGTATATTTTTATTAGGACATGGAATGTCCACATATATTTTTGGACGTCCTTGGGCAATATTGAATAAATATGTTGCGATATTTGTCTTTTTGATTCTTGGAATTGGAATGGTCATCTATAGTTTTAAGCGTGGAAAGTTTGTGGAAAGACTACAAGAGTTTGATACAAAACAAATTATTAAATTGGCTCTTATTGGAGGACTGGACTGTTTCTTTGTTGGAGTTGGCTGTTATTATATGAATCTTCCTTATTTGATGGAGTCTTTAGTCTTATTTTTAATTGTACTTGCTGGCTATATGATTCATTTTTATATTGGATATTATAATGGGGCCGGATATCAAAAGGCTTATTATTTTCTTTGCGGAATCGTATACTTATTTATGAGTTTATCGTTAATTTTTAGATTAATTCGATTGTAGAGGTGATTTCATGACATTTAATGAAAAGGTGACGATGAAAGATCTTCTGAGTGAGGGATTGTATATTTTGATGCAACAAAAGCCTTTCGAAAAGATCACAATCAAACAGATTTGCGATAAAACAGGTGTTATTCGTGGAACTTTCTATAATCATTTTATGGATAAGTATGAGGCTTTAGAATACTTGATTCATCGTATGTTTTATAAAGGAATGGAGCATGAATCAAATCCTCAAATTATAAAACACATCTTTCAGACTGTAAGTGATAATCGTGATTTTTTTAAGTCTTGTTACAGAATCACAGGACAGAATGGTTTTGAAGATTTAATGAGTAATGTGTTTAAAGAAATATTTAGAAATGTATTTTCTTATTTAGATGTGACTGGTATGGATTCAAGGTTCACAGTAGATTTTTTAGTGGATTATTATGCGAATGATTTATTATACTTTTTAAAGTATTGGATTTCTCATGATTTCGAACCGGATGTAGAAACATATTATGCCAAGATCGATGTTTTATTTAAAAACTGTATTAAAGAATTAAATATTCGATATATGGATAAATCTTAAATTGACAAATTGTGTATTGTCTAGTAGGATAAGAGCGTATAAAAAGGCAATGAAGAGGGCGAGTACCTTTTAGAAATACTTTAGAGAGCTTTTGGTTGGTGAAAAAAAGTGTAGGACTAATTGGGAATAAAGACTTGGAGCTATTTGTATTTCCTGCATTAAAGGAAGAGCTGTTTATAGACAGTGACTAAGGCTGGGCAAAGTGATTTGTTTGGTAAATTAGGGTGGTAACACGAGCACTTCGTCCCTTTGTGGCAAGTGCCTTTTTTTATGGATAAAAGAAAAAGGAGAAAACAATGGAAAAGTTAACGCAACAAGAACAAGTTCGTCGTCAAAAGATGCAAGATTTGATTGACATGGGTATTGATCCATTTGGATCTCGCTATGATCGTACTTCAAATTCGGGTATTATTACTTCATCTTATGGAGACAAGACAAAAGAAGAATTAGATGAATTACAAGTAACAGTTAAGATTGCAGGTCGTATCATGACGAAGCGTCGTCAGGGTAAGGCTGGTTTTATGAACATCCAGGATCGTGAAGGTCAAATTCAGATTTATGTTCGTAAAGATGAAATTGGTGATGATCAATATGAAATCTTCAAGAAAAATGACATTGGAGATATCGTAGGTATTGAAGGTACTGTCATGAAGACAGATCATGGACAATTGTCTGTTCGTGCTAAAAACTATACACACCTTTCAAAATCACTTCGTCCTTTACCAGAAAAATTCCATGGTTTGACAGATGTTGAAGAGCGTTTCCGTCGTCGTTATGTAGACTTGATCATGAATCCAGAGGCAAAAAGAATTGCCTTAACTCGACCAAAAATTATTCGTGCAATCCAACATTATTTGGATGGTCAAGGTTTAGTGGAAGTTGAAACTCCAGTTATGCAACCAATCTTAGGTGGTGCAAGTGCTAGACCTTTCGTAACGCACCACAACACATTAAATATGGACTTCTATTTGCGTATTGCGACTGAATTACCATTAAAGCGCTTAATCGTTGGTGGTTTAGAAGGTGTTTATGAAATTGGACGTTTATTCCGTAATGAAGGTATGGATGCGATGCATAACCCTGAATTTACTACAGTAGAAGCGTATGTTGCCTATAGCGATTTACACGGAATGATGGACTTGATTGAAGGTTTATTTGATTCTGTTGCAAATGAAGTATTGGGTACTACAGATATTACATATCAAGGAACAAAATTATCATTAAAGGCTCCTTTTAAACGTATTCACATGGTGGATGCGATCAAAGAAGCTTGTGGTGTAGACTTCTGGCAAGATATGAGTTATGAAGAAGCTTTGAAATTAGCTGAGGAACATGATATCGAAGTTGAAAAGATTCAAAATACAGTTGGACACATTATCAACTTATTCTTCGAAAAATATGTTGAAGAAACTATTGTACAACCAACATTTGTATATGGTCACCCAACATCCATTTCTCCATTAGCTAAGAAGAATACGAAGGATCCTAGATTTGCGGATCGTTATGAATTGTTCATTTGTGGACATGAATATGCGAACGCATTCTCTGAATTAAATGATCCAATTGATCAAAGAGAACGTTTCGAAAAACAATTAGAACTTCGTGAATTAGGTGATGATGAAGCCAACGAAGTGGATACAGATTATGTAGAAGCATTGGAATATGGTCTTCCTCCAACTGGTGGTGTAGGACTTGGAATTGATCGTTTCGTAATGTTGTTGACAGATCAAAGAACAATTCGTGAAGTATTATTATTCCCGACAATGAAGTCCTTAGATGGTGTAAATAAGAAAAATGATGTAAATAATACAGCTTCTGAAGCACCTGAAAAAAATGTAAAAACTGAGTCTGAAAAGATTGATTTTTCTAAGGTAAAGGTAGAGCCTTTATTTGAGGAATTTGTTGATTTTGATACATTCAGCAAGTCAGATTTCCGTGCAGTAAAGGTTAAAGAGTGTGTTGCAGTACCGAAGTCAAAGAAACTGTTACAGTTTACTCTTGATGACGGAACAGGCACAGACAGAACCATTTTAAGCGGTATTCACGCTTATTATGAGCCTGAAGAACTGGTTGGAAAGACGCTTATCGCTATCACAAATCTTCCACCGAGAGCTATGATGGGCATTGACTCTTGCGGTATGCTCCTCAGTGCTATCCACGAAGAAGAAGGCGAAGAAAAGCTCCATCTTCTGATGGTTGATGACCATATTCCGGCAGGTGCAAAGCTCTATTAAGATGATGTAAAGATGTACCGTTTTACCGAATAGACGGGACGTACTTCATTTGATAAAAAACTAAAAAAACAGCGATTTACATCAAACTTACATCAATTGATGCAGAAATCGGTGCAAGTAAGAAAAAATCGCATAATTAGTGCAATGAGTGGGCAATTCCAATCGGAGTTGCCCATTTTTAAAACAAACAGAAATACAAATCGGAGTTTGAAGCGGAGGTATGTATTATGAATATAGGATTTTGGTCGTGTATAATTTTGGTAATACCATTTCTGATTATAGGTGTGTTATTTGCGATTTTTAAGGAAAAAGCAGCAAAATTTGTTTCAGGATTTAATTCATTTTCTAAAGAAGAACAGGCATTGTATGATAAAGCTCATATCTCTCGTGATATAAGAAATCAGTGCTTTATGTGGGCTATTATAATGTTGGCAGGAGCATTATTATCCTGCTTTTTAACCCCATATATAGCTATACCAACCTATATTATTTGGTTAGTTCTGTTTTTTAGAGAAGTCCACTTTGATAATCATAAAGCGTTTGAAAAATATTTATTAAAGTAAATTCCGGTTTGGAGAATTGAGAAAATCAGAGTTTGTGATGGTAGATAATATGGAATGGTTTAATGTTTTTGGGCTGATTTTTATTGCAGTCATTATGATACCCAATGTTGTATTTGCGATTAAGTGCAAAGATGGATTTGATAATAAGTGGAACAATAAATATGTTGAGGTCACAGAACAAGTAGGGAGATTGGGTTGTTTCGGATTCATGATAATCAATATTCCGGGAACTTGGTTCGGGTGGTGGTCTGACGAAGCATTTGCACTATATCTGATTGTAGATACCATATTGGTAATGCTTTATTGTGCTATTTGGATTATATGTTTTAAGAAAAACAGCGTTTTCAGAGCATTAGCACTTTCTATTATTCCTTCAATGTTGTTCTTATTTAGTGGTATTATGAGTAGGTCAGTGCTATTGATTATTGCATCAGTATTATTTGCACCAAGTCATATTGTGATTTCATATAAAAATGTAAAATGATGGAGATAGTATGTTGCAGAAGGACATAAAGAAATAGTTTTGGGGAGGTGCTTTAAATGGAATTGAATATAAATTCTCCGGCTTATTTTACAAATCATTATGGAGTAGATGATGAGGTATATAGATATTGTCAGAATCTACATAATTACTTCAAAACAAAAGAATACAGTGAAACTTTAACTATAATTGGAATAACACCCATTGTTGCTCCAAAGGAAGTATATAATCAAGGATTATGGAAAGAGAAAGTTCAAATAGTATCTTTGGGAACTTGTGCAATGATTGATGTTAGAATGGATTTTGAAAGCTATTATAATGCAGATAGTGATGGAAAAATTCAGTTAATTGAAGAAATGCTTATCAAAGCTATAAAAAAGGTAAAAACAAAAGGAAAATTTGATTTAGAAAAATTCAAAGAAGATTTATTGAATTGCAAAGCTTATTAAATGATGATAGATTTTAAGCTTATAAAACTTGCCCTTTGAGAGAGGAGAAATCCTTTTCTCAAAGGGCTTTTTCTATTTATACGGATATTCGCAAACTACAAGATAAAGCTAAAACTTCATATACTCTAAGCACAAGGAGGTTGAGGTTTGGCTATGAATAACAGTTTAGCAGAAGTACACCCGGAACTTGTTTCGGAGTGGTCAGAGAAGAATTTACCGCTTACACCTGATGACATTACTTTCGGTTCAAATAAAAAAGTATGGTGGAAAGGTGCTTGCGGTCACGAATGGCAGACAAGCGTTAAGGCTCGTTCCAGTGGAGAGAAATGCCCGATATGCTCCGGTGCGAGAGTGATTGCAGGTATTAACGATTTGGCGACATTAGAGCCATTACTGGCAAAGCAGTGGTCGAAAAAGAATAAGATAAAACCGACAGAGGTTTCTATTGGTTCTCATAAGAAAGTAATTTGGAAATGTGAGAAAGGTCACGAATGGGAAGCTGTCGTTAAGAGCAGGACAATAAATAAAACTGGTTGCCCATATTGCTCCCACAATAAAGTGTTGGCAGGATTTAATGACCTTGCAACGCTTCTGCCGGATATAGCTGCCGAGTGGTCGGACAGAAATTATCCGTTACTTCCAACTCAGGTTACGGTCTTTGCAAATCGTAAGGCTTGGTGGAAGTGTAAGGATTGTGGCAGAGAGTGGAACACCCTTATTTCTACCCGTTCTGGTGGCAGTAAATGCCCGTATTGCAGTGGGTACATATTCCTGAAAGGGTTTAACGATTTGCAGACAACATACCCTGAAATTGCTTCTGAATGGTCGAAGAAGAACTTGCCATTGAAGCCTGATGAAGTAAATGCAAAGTCGAGGAAAAATGTCTGGTGGAGATGCAGTAAATGCGGTAATGAGTGGAAATCAGTTATCAATGCCCGTGTGAAAGGAACGGTATGCCCCGTTTGTGCGGAGAGAGAAGTCCTTGCCGGATATAATGATTTGGCGACAACAGATAATCAGCTTCTTAGCAAATGGGATTATGAACAGAATAAACTGAAGCCGACAGAGGTATCACGAACTTCAGCAAAGAGAGCGTGGTGGAAATGCAGGCACGGTCATTCATGGAGTATGAAGATAAATGAAAGGACGATATTGAATAAAGGCTGCCGAATTTGTGAGCAAGAATATTTATCTCTATTTCCTGCGTTGGCTGTCAGCTATTATTCTAATAAGAAAGGCTTGAAAGCAGAACTTGGTTCTGACCGATTGCTTGGAGTTTCGCTTGAAACATACATACCTTCAGAAAAGTTGGCTATTGAGTCGGGAAGTGCTGACGAGAATATAGAAATAATGAAAGCATATATGTGCAAGCAAAGAGGAATAAGGCTGATTAAACTGCCGATGAAAGGTACAGAACTGGATTATGCCAATAGCTTAAAGAAAGCTTTTCAGAGCGTACATATATTTATTTCTTCTGATACAGAGGAAGATGTGGAGATAATCAAAAATACATTTGAAAGATGGAGGGACAGCCAATGAGGGAGAAAACCTATCATCTATACTTAAATGAAGAAGAACGAAGCCGAGTGATACAATCGCTCATTGAACTGAAGAACAATTTAGCAGCTCAGGGACGATACACCGATGCAGTAGATGATGTCCTCTGCAAAGTGCTTGGAGCAAAGAAAAAGAAATTTAAAATTGAATACATTTAGAACGTGTTTTGCCGTCTGTTTCCTAACCGGAGCAGGCGGCTTTTTTAATTTCCAAAAATTTTTTTGAAATATTTTTGGAAAAGCGGAGATTTTGGGTGTGCATTTCATACCCCTTTGTCCAAATGAGTGAAGGGGTTCATTCCGGATAGCAAAAACGGAAGCCTTTTCGCTTGAAAATTGAATAAGTCATTCACTAAGACTTTATTTCTGATGATAGCCACTTTAGCAGGTACGCCGTGAATTCTGTATTTCAGAATAGCGAGAACTCCGGTTATGAGTATCAGGTTGCTCCTGATATGGCGATGACAGTCAGAATGATAATGATACTTCTCTACGGAGCTGGCGGAGTACCCGGCAGAGGTTAGAATCCTATGATACAGATAAGCAGTCTGTTCCTTAGTGACTTCCCATAAGCATTTTGCTTGGCAAGGGGTGTTGAGAACAAATATTGCTATGACCGATTAGGAAATGAGTCGGTCAGGTACATAGCCATAATGCGGTGGCTATGAATTTTCAGAAAGGAGGGCAAAAAGAAGTGTCAAACTGTAAAACGATTTCCGTATGTAACCAGAAAGGCGGAGTCGGAAAAACCACCACAACAGTTAATCTCGGAGTCGGGCTTGCAATGCAGGGCAAGAAAGTATTGCTTATTGACGCAGACCCGCAGGGAGATTTAACGACTTGTCTTGGTTGGCAGGATACAGACGGCTTGGGTATCACGCTTGCAACGAAACTCACAGATGTAATCAATGAAACGATGACAGACCCTATGGTTGGTATCCTGCACCACGAAGAAGGTGTTGACCTTGTTCCGGCAAACCTTGAGCTTTCAGCAATGGAATTTAACCTTATGAACGCAATGAGCAGAGAAACTACACTCAAGAACTATCTGAGTCAAGTGAAGAACAGATATGATTATGTAATTATAGACTGTATGCCTTCACTTGGTATGGTTACTCTCAATGCTTTATCGGCGGCAGACAGTGTTATCATTCCGGTTCAGGCTCAGTATTTGCCTGCAAAGGGTATGACACAGCTTGTGCAGACCATTTCAAAAGTAAAGAAGTATATCAATCCGGATATTAAGATAGACGGTATGCTGCTTACTTTGGTGGATAGCCGAACAAACCTTGCAAAGAGTACGGTGGAAGCACTCAGGGCAAACTTCGGTAATCAGATAAGGATGTATCGAACACAAATCCCGATTGCCGTAAAAGCCGCTGAAACTTCTTCCAAAGGCAAGAGCATTTATGCTTATGAGCCAAACAGCACAGTGTCTAAGGCATACGCTGAATTTACAAAGGAGGTGTTAGCCGATGGCAGGAAGAAAGAGCGACTTCACTCTCACGAAGCTCGATGATTTATTTACCACGCAGGCACAGAGAGATGAAGAACAGCTTTCAAAAATCCGAGATATTCCGTTAGAGCTGATTGATGATTTCCCCGACCACCCGTTTAAGGTCAGGGACGATGAAGATATGATGCAGCTTGTGGAGAGTGTCAAGGAAAGAGGGGTTATTACTCCGGCAACGGTAAGGCAGAAAGAGGACGGCAGATATGAACTTGTTTCAGGACACAGACGAAAGCGAGCTTGTGAACTGGCAGGATTTGAAACCCTGAGAAGTGAGATTGTAGACCTGAACAGAGATGAAGCGACCATTTTAATGGTTGAGAGTAATTTTCAGAGGTCAGAGATATTGCCGAGTGAAAAAGCCTTTGCCTATAAAATGCGTTTGGAAGCAATGAAAAGGCAAGCAGGCAGACCGAGCAAAGAAAATGCATCCCCAGTGGGGATTGATTTACGAGGAAAGCAAAGTCTTGATTTAATGAGCGAGGAATGTGGCGACAGTAGAAATCAGATACACCGTTATGTCCGCCTGACAAACCTTGTTCCCGAGCTGCTTGAATTTGTTGACGAGGGGCGTATTAAAATGCGTCCTGCCGTAGAACTTTCCTATCTTGACGAAGATTGCCAGCGTGATGTGGTTGATGAAATCGACCTGAATGACGCTACCCCGTCACACGACCAGACAATCCGTATGCGAAAGTTATTCAACGAGGGGAACCTTACAACAGAAGCAATCCACGCTGTTATGTCTGAGGAAAAGCCGAACCAAAAGGAAAAAATCGTGTTGAGGGGTGACAGAGTAAGACAGCTTATCCCGAAAAACATTCCCGTCAGTCAGACGGAGGATTTTGTCTGCAAAGCATTGGAGCATTACAACAAGTTTTTGCGTAACCGTGCAGAGCGTGACAGCAGATAGCCTGTTTTACAGTTCCCCTTTCTCACACTCTAACCCCTTAGTTGTACTTTTACCTATCGAAAATGATATATACTATCTCACTTGAATATAACTATCTCAAAGTATATGTCTATCTCTAAGGGGGAATCGCACAGTATGAACGGAATGGAGGTGTATGGTAAAATGAAAAATTAACGAAAAATCCGCATTTGTTTTTCGGCAGGTAAATTCTGCCGTAAGAAAAAATCCACAAAGGCACATCGTAGCGATACGGTGTGTTTTCAATTTTTACAGGAGGAAACGCAATGATAAAGTCAAAATTCAAAAGAGTCACATCGCTTTTCTTGGCGACCCTTATGTGTGTGACCACTTTTGCAGGCATTGGCTCGACAACAGCATATGCTGCTTCGGGAGAAAAAGCCGATGTTTATATGGTCGATTTCCCTCGTGATGGCGATGCTAATTACGATGGGGTATGGGGACATAGCAATTTGACCTTGAAAAATGGTTGGCATACCGGACGTTCCAATTTTACCAATCTTAAGGCTATTGGCTCATACTCAGGTAATGTTGCTTATTGTATTGAGCCGGGAATTTCGCTCAAGGTCGGTCAGACAATGAATAAGTATGACGAAAATTATTTTAATAACCTTGCAGCCAACAGGGTTATTTCCGGAGATGAAATCCGTCTTTTCGTTGGTCGTATTTTACAGTATGGCTACCGTGGGACTATTTCGACATCTTGGAGGTCACAGAATGAAGCGGCAGCAAACAGCATTGCACAGGCTTATGCCACACAGCTTCTTATCTGGGAAACTGTTATCGGAGAGCGTGATGCGAACTTCAATCATGTAGCAGCCAGTGGTTGCAGCAATGTGAAAGATGTCATCAATGCAAAGCATCCGCTCCGCAATAAGATTTTTAGTTATTACAACAGTATGGTGCAGAGTGTACAGAACCATGCGACCATACCGAGTTTTTGTAATAAATCATCCGGTTCGGCAAAGACAATAGAACTTGAGTGGAACGGAAGCAAGTACACAACTACTCTGACAGATTCCAATAATGTGCTGTCTAAGTATAATTTCAAGGCAAGCATCAGTGGAGTGAGCTTTTCAGTGAATGGTAACAAACTTACTGTTTCTATGGATACTGCACCGAGTAAGGAATTTACCATTACCGCAACGAAGAAAAATGCAGTACGAAGAGGTGTGGTTGTATGGTCAGAGGGTAAACACGGTCAGAACTCCAGTGTGCAGGATGTTGTCAGCTATGCTCAGGAAGTAAGCGACAGTATCAACGGTTTTGTGAAGATGAAAGTCAGCTATGGTTCTTGTCAGATTGTAAAGACCAGTGAGGACGGCAAGGTTGACAGTATCAACTTCACGATTACCGGAAACGGTATCAATCAGACGGTTACAACAGCTAATGGCGGTAAGTTCCAGATTGATAACCTTATGCCGGGTATCTATACCGTAACCGAGCAGGCATACGATAAGTACGAGCCGCAGGAAACACATAGAGTTACTGTTGTAGCAGGACAGGTTGCAAAGGTCACTTTCAATAACAAATTGAAGCGTGGCGACCTTCAGGTAGTGAAGTCCTCAGAAGATAACCTTGTTGAAGGTGTGAAGTTCCATCTTTACGGTACTTCTCTTTCCGGTGATGCTGTTGACCAGTATGCAGTTACAGACAAAAATGGTGTGGCAACTTTCAAAGATGTGCTTATCAGTGGTTCTGAACCATATACTCTTGAAGAAGTGGACACAGCTATCCGTTATGTCGTACCAAAAAATCAGACTGCACCAGTGAAGTGGAAAGAAGTAACCACAAGAAACTTCAATAACATTTTGAAGAAGTTTACTGTAACAGTCACAAAGAGCGACGCTGAGAAGGGCGAAGCACAGGGCAATGCCAAACTTTCAGGAGCAGTTTACGGTATCTATAAGGGCGAAACGCTTGTAGATAAGTATGTTACGGATGAAAACGGTCAGTTCACTACTAAAGAATATGTTTGTGATACCGACTGGACAATCCGAGAAATTACACCGTCAGAGGGATATTTGCTTGATAAGACTATCCATGAAGTAGGTGCAGACCCGAAACTTTATGAAGTGGAACACAACCTTACTTCCAATGATGTAACCGAGCAGGTAATCAAAGGTAATGTGGCTATCATTAAACACACTGATGATGGAGAAACAAAGATTGAAACTCCTGAAAAGGGTGCTTCCTTTGAGATTTATTTGAAATCTGCCGGAAGTTATGACGCAGCAAATAAAGATGAGAGAGATACTATCGTTTGCGATGAAAATGGCTTCGGTCAGACAAAAGATATGCCGTATGGTATTTATACCGTACACCAGACTTCCGGTTGGGAAGGCAGAGAGATGATGGATGATTTTGATGTGTTCATTTCACAGAACGCACAGACTTATCGTTATCTCATCAATAACCGTAACTTCGAGAGCTTTGTCAATGTAGTTAAGGTGGACGCAGAAAGCGGAAAGAGTATTCCGTATGCAGGAGCAGGATTTAAGATTTACGACCCGCAGGGTAATCAGGTCAAAATGACCTTTACTTATCCGACACCGACCACGATTGATGTGTTCTATACCGATGCAAATGGTTCTCTTGTCACACCTGAGAAACTGGATTACGGCAAGGGATATTCTATCGTAGAGGTACAAGCTCCATACGGATATGTACTTGATGATACTCCGGTATATTTTGATATTACCGAAGAAAATTCCACAGAGGAGGGCGGCGTAACTGTTGTGAAAGTCAATAAGCCGAATATGGCACAGAAAGGTACTATCACGGTTGAAAAGACCGGAGAAGTATTTAGTGGTGTCAATGTAAGTGGTTCTGAGGACAGTGATGTTATTTATCAGCCTGTTTATGAAGTGGCAGGACTTGAGGGTGCAGTTTATGAAGTCCGTGCTGCGGAAGATATTAGTACACCGGACGGTACACTCCGCTATTCAAAGGGCGAAGTGGTAGATACTATCACAACAAGCTCCGATGGATTTGTGAAGAGCAAAGAACTTTATCTCGGAAAATACGAGGTCAAGGAAATTACCGCACCTTATGGAATGGTAATCAGTGGCGAAACACATACGGTTGAGTTTACTTACGCAGGTCAGAATATCTCTGTTACCGAAACTTCCACATCATTCTATAACGAAAGACAGAAAGTGAAGGTAAGCCTTGCAAAAGCCATTGAAAAGGATAAGACATTTGGTATTGGCGACAACGGAGAAATCAAAAATATCAGCTTTGGTCTTTATGCCGCAGAAGATATTGTATCTGCAAGCGGTACAGTTATTCCGGCTGATGGACTGATTGAGATTGTCAGCGTAAATGAAAATGGAACTGCTGTTATGAAGTCAGACCTTCCGTTTGGCAAATACTATGTCAAAGAGATTACAACTGATGAGCATTATGTTCTCTCTGATACGAAGTATCCGGTTGTATTTGAATACGCAGGTCAGGATACCGCAACGGTTGAAATCAAAGTGAATGACGGAAAAGAAATCAAGAATGAACTTATCTATGGTTCTGTATCAGGTAAGAAGATTGACGAGAATGGAGAAGCACTTGAGGGTGCTGTTATCGGTATCTTCAAAGCCGAAGAAACAGAATTTACAAAGGATACTGCACTTATGACGACTACCTCTGCAAAAGACGGTAGTTTTTCTTTTGCAAAAGTTCCTTATGGCAAATGGATTGTAAGAGAAATCGAGCAGCCAAAGGGATTTGTTCTTGATGAAAAAGCGTATGAGGTCAATATCAGCAAAGCCGAGCAGGTAGTTGAAATTGAGATTGTCAATGAGTATGTTCACGGCAATATCAGACTCACGAAGGTGGACGCTGAATATCCAGATAACAAACTTACGGGTGCAACCTTTGAGGTATATAAGGACACCAATGAGAACGGAAAGATTGATGATGGCGATGAACTTATCGGAAATCTTGAAGAAACCGAAACCGGAATTTATGAGATGAAAGAGCTGCTTTACGGAAAATATATTGTCCGTGAAACAAAAGCACCGGAGGGCTTCCTGCTTGATAAGGGAGAATACTCTGTTTTCATTGAGAAAGACGAAACAACTTATTCCGTTGAGAATAAGGCTGGTGTTGGATTTATCAATGAAGCTATGCGTGGAACACTGAAAATCGTCAAGACATCTTCAGATGGTAAGGTTAAAGGTTTTGCGTTCAGAGTAACCGGAGCAAACGGTTATGATATGACATTTGAAACAGATAAGAACGGCGAAATTGTGATTGAGGGACTTCGTATTGGCGAATATACCGTATCCGAAGTGGCAAACAATGCCTCTGCCGCATATATCACACCTGCCGACCAGAATGTTATTATCAAACTTGATGAAACAGCCGTTGTAAAAATGCACAATGAGTTGAGGGATACTCCGAAAACAGGAGATGATACCAATATGAAACTTTGGTATGTCCTTGCTGGACTTTCTGCTGTCGGTATCGCCGTAACTTCTGTTGTTGCACACAAAAAGAAGAAAAAGGAGGGTAACGAGTAATGGAAGCAAAGACAATTATCGCTATCGCATTAGTCGCCGTTATCGTCGGTGGCTTTATCTTTCTTCAGGTTAAAAACCGTAAGAAGTAAGAAATAACCGAATATTAACCAGTTGGGGCAGAGCGTAAAAAACTCTGTCCCTTTATTTTTTGGAGGAACACTATGAAACAACAGAAAACGGTGGAGAGCCGAGTGCTTGAAATCTTAAAGGAATGCCCGATGTCGAGGTATGATGATATGCTTCTCATTCTGCATTATTACAATCGGTACGGATATATACCTGCCGGAAATCTTCCGCTTGAGGATATTGTATTTAATTACCGAGCATACGGACTTCCTTGTTTTGAAACCATACGCAGGGCAAGGCAGAGAGTACAGTCCCTTTTTCCTGAGTATTCACGTAATCCGCAGAAAGAAGAACAGAGCGGCAGTATTTCTATTGTAATCAACATTAACTAAGGAGGTATTTTCGTGAAAGACAAAGCAACTTTTCAGAATAAGGTCAAGGTGCTGAATAAACTCTTTGACTCCGGTTGTGATACGGAGAAAAAGTTGCAGCAGCTTGATATGGAAGCAATCCTGAAAATCCCGAATATCACGATTCCTGATATGGGTGTGATTATGGAGCTTCAGAAGAATACAAAGTCCGGTAAACTCTTTTCGTATTTGGGCGGTGGTTCTGATGAAGCAACAAAAATGAGAGGTAAGGAAAATGAAGCAACAGGAGAATAGAGCAGAGCCACAGGAAAAGCAAATTCGATTTATAGACAGTCATTACAATTTGAAATTCTATATTCCCGATGGTGGAAAAATCAGAATTACTTTTCGTGATGGACACACAGCAGACAGAGTGTGCAAGTATATTGATGACTACCATTTGTATGTCGGAAATTGCTGCTATCATATATGCGAGTTTGCTGAAAAAATGGAGCTTAGTGGAAGTAAAGTTGAACCTGTCAATCAATCCGAACCGTCAAAAAACAAGACCAGAAACAGAGAAAAACAGCGATAAGGAGGTGCAAGAGTAATGGCACGAAAATATGACCTTATTTCTGAGCTTTACAACCGCACCTGCAAAACGGTTGTGTCAAATCCTCAGAACTGGCAGGCATTCTTAGCTTCAGCTTGCCGAAATTATAAGTTACGCTATGACGAACAGCTTCTTGTATATGCACAGCGACCCGATGCAACAGCGGTTCTTGAGATAGAGCAGTGGAACAAAATTTTTGGCAGATGGGTCAACCGAGGTGCAAGAGGTATTGCTGTTTTTGCTGATGAAAACCGTTCACGGCAAAGACTGACACATTACTTTGACATTTCAGATACTCACGAAAGCAGATATTCAAGAACAGTCCCGATTTGGGATATGCGTCAGGAATACGAAGCAGATGTGATTGAGACATTGGAAAGCACTTTCGGAGAGATTGAGAATAAGAGCAGTCTTGCCGAAGCAATTATGGGAGCAGCAAGAAATGCGGCAGAGGATAATATCCCTGATTATCTGCAAGACCTTTACTATGCAACCGAGGGCAGTTCCTTTGAGGAAGTGGAAGAGGATATTGTGGCTTTCATTTATAAAAATGTCGTGACAAACAGTGTGGCATATATGATGATGTCAAGGCTCGGCGTTGATACGGACGGTTATTTTGAACTTGATGATTTCAGAGATGTTACCAACTTCAATACGCAGGAAACACTCAATGCACTTGGATTTGCTACCAGTGATATTGCAGAAATGGGATTGACGGAAATATCTAAAACAATTACTGCACTCAACCGTCAAAATCGCATAATTGTCGGTCAGGACAGAAATGAATACAATAAGGTTGAAAATAACGACGAAAGGAGTTTGGACAATGAACGAACTGACCTACACGATGGTGGGCGATTACAGCCTTCCGAACCTGAAACTTCCACAGCAGCCGGAAGTGACGTTGGGCAGATACGCTCAGATGAGGAGAGAGTTTCTGAAGGAACATCACAGAGTCCTTTACTACAATCTCCTGACGAGGGGCGAACTGACACAGCACTTGGCGGAAGTGGAACAGAGAGCCAGCAAGATGGAGAAAACAATTCTGAGCCAGATGGCACAGAAAGAGGGAGTGACCGAACAGATGAAAGCGGAGGATATGATGAAATGGGTTCGTCTGATGAACTCCCTTCGCAATTCGGCACAGGAAATCGTGAAAGCGGAAGTGATATTCGCTTAGAGTATTACGACAGAACGCACGAGGATAAAAGCCTTCCGTTCTTTGGACGTGATGAAGTAATCAATGAAATTCTCAGAACGACACCACATTTGTCAGCAAGTCTGGAAGAAATCAAAGATTATTATGAACGTAATCCTGATAACAAAGACCGCACAGAGTATATAAAGAGTATTTTCAATAATGATTATACCGAACTTACTTTAGAGGACGGCAGGACAGTAGGGTACAAGACCTTTGAAAACGTTCTGCATTTGTGGGAGGGCAAATACGACAGCAGAACCGCACAGAGCTATTATGATTGGGCTGTTATTGCCCGCCATTTTGAAGCTATGCGATTACTGGGAGAATTAAGTGACAGCATAAAACCATTACCGTCAATGGACGGTCAGATGACATTCATATTAGACGGTCGGGCAGAGGAAAAGAAAACCTCTGCCTTTACTTTTTCTCAGGAGATTATCGACGCTATTCTTGCGAATGGAAGCGGATTTTCTGAGGGAAAAATGCGTATTTATGAGCAGTTTGAAAAAAGTCTTTCTGCAAAAGAAAATGCCGACTTCTTGAAAAATGAATATGGTTGGGGCGGTTCTTATCCCGTCATAATCGGGGCAGGCATTGATGAGAGCCACGATGGAAAAGGTATTACGATTACGAAAGGCATCGGTAAAGAAAATCCACATATCACACTTTCGTGGTCGCAGGTGGAGAAGCGTATCGGGGAACTTATCCGAATGGACAGATACTTAAATCCAAAGGAAAAAGAACGCTATCCTCAGTGGCTTGAAAGTCAAGAGGAACGCAGAGCCAAAATCGAGGAAACGAAAAGAAATCGTGAGATACTTTCTAATGCACCACCGGAGCAAGAGGTCGAACCAACCGAAAAAGAACCTGAAGAAGCGGAACAGCTGCAAGATGTGAAATATGAATATCATCTTGGCGATAAGGTGTATATCGGTGCTTCTGAGTACGAAATCTTATCTGTTGATGATGAGAGAGTAATGCTCTATGACTATGATGTGCCACTGTTCAATAAGGAATTTTCACGCACAGAGTTTGACAGAAAAGTGCGAGAGAATCCGATGAATGAGCATTTGATTGTAAAGGAAGAACCTGCCGAAGAAAGAAATGAAAAAGAGCCTGAGCCGTTAGTTCCCGCTTGGGAGCAGAAGAAAAAAGTCAAAGGCTTTGACTTGCACCCTGATGTGCCTATGGCAGACCGTCACACCTTTAATCTTAGAGAAAATGAGGTTGAAACGGTTGGTAAAAAGGAACGCTTCCGCAGAAATATTATGGCGATACAGCTTCTTAAAAAATGTCAGGAAGAAAACAGATTTGCCACTCCTGAAGAACAGATTATCTTATCAAAGTATGTCGGTTGGGGTGGGCTTTCAGAAGCCTTTGATGAAAATAATTCAGTGTGGGCAACGGAATATCTGGAACTTTCTTCGGTATTAACACCGGAGGAATATGCTTCGGCAAGAGAAAGCACATTGACTGCGTTCTACACGCCGCCCGAAGTTATCACAGCCATTTATAAGGCAATGGAGCAGATGGGCTTTAAGGAGGGCAACTTGTTAGAGCCGTCCTGCGGTATCGGTAATTTCATCGGTATGCTGCCGGACGCAATGCAGGACAGTAAGATTTATGGTGTGGAACTTGATACGATTTCCGCAGGGATTGCACAGCAGCTTTACCAGAAAACAACCATTGCGGCACAAGGATTTGAAGAAACAAATCTGCCGGACAGCTTCTTTGATGGAGTCGTCGGAAATGTGCCTTTTGGAGATTTTAAGGTATCAGATAAAAGATACGACAAGCATAAGTTCCTGATACACGATTACTTTTTTGCCAAGTCCCTTGATAAGTTAAGACCCGGCGGTGTGATGGCTCTTGTAACGAGCAAAGGCACAATGGATAAGGAAACTTTAGCAGTACGAAAGTATATTGCACAGAGAGCAGAGCTTCTTGGAGCAATTCGATTGCCGAATAATACCTTTAAGGGTAATGCAGGAACGGAAGTCGTTTCGGATATTCTTATCCTGCAAAAGCGTGACAGACTGATAGATATTGAGCCGGATTGGGTTCATCTTGATACCGATGAGAACGGAATTAAGATGAACTCTTATTTTGTGCAGCACCCCGAAATGATACTCGGAGAAATGAAAATGGTATCGGGGCGTTTCGGTATGGAAGCAACTTGTGTACCGTATGAAAATGCAGACCTTGCAGCACAGCTTGATGATGCAGTAGCAAATATTCACGGAGAAATCACAGAATATGAAGTCGAGGAAGAACTGGAGGAGGAAGATAATTCTATTCCGGCAGACCCGACAGTGAGAAACTTTTCCTATACGGTGGTGGACAATAAAATCTACTATCGTGAAAATTCCCGTATGACTCCGGTGGAAGTGTCGGCAACCGCAGAGAACCGAATTAAGGGTATGATTGCTATTAGAAATTCCGTCAGAACGCTGATTGAATTGCAGACAGAAGATTACCCTGACAGCGAAATCAAAGCGGAGCAGGAGCGATTAAACAGACTTTATGATACCTTTTCAGGTAAGTACGGACTCATTAACAGCCGTGCAAATACTTCTGCTTTCTCGCAGGACAGTTCATTCTCTTTGCTTTCCGCATTGGAGATAATCGGAGAGGACGGAGAACTGGAGCGTAAGGCTGATATGTTTTCTAAGAGGACAATTAAGCCGCATACTCCAGTTACTTCTGTTGATACGGCAAGCGAAGCATTGGCGGTATCTCTTGGAGAAAAAGCCACGATTGATATGGACTATATGATGGAACTTTCCGGTAAATCGGAGAATGAAATCTTTGAGGACTTAAAGGGTGTTATCTTCTTAAATCCGCTTTATGAGTATGGAAATTCTTACGAACCGAAGTATCTGATGGCTGATGAATACCTTTCGGGTAATGTCAGGGAAAAGCTGAGAATTGCAAAGAACTCGGCAGAACTCTATCCGGAAGATTATAAGGTCAATGTAGAAGCACTTCAAAAGGTGCAGCCGAAAGACCTGACTGCAAGTGAAATTTCCGTGCGACTTGGTGCAACTTGGCTGCCACCGGACGATGTGCAGGAGTTTATCTTTCATTTGCTTGAAACACCACGCTATGCACAGTGGAATATCAAAGTTCACTTCTCTCCATTTACGAGTGAGTGGAATATTGAGGGCAAATCCTATGACAAAGGAAATGTAAGGGCATATAACACTTACGGAACTTCCCGCATCAATGCCTATAAGATTATCGAGGAAACGCTGAACTTAAAAGATGTGCGTATCTTTGATTATATCGAAGATGATGAGGGAAAGAAGAAGGCTGTCCTGAACAAAAAGGAAACAGCGATTGCTCAGTCGAAGCAGGAAATGATTAAGCAGGAATTTCAGGACTGGATATGGTCTGACCCTGAACGAAGGGAAAGACTTTGCAAATCCTATAATGAGAAATTCAATAGCGTCAGACCTCGTGAGTATGATGGAAGTCATATCATCTTCAATGGTATGAACCCTGAAATTGAACTCAGGGAACATCAGAAAAATGCGGTTGCCCATATTCTTTACGGAGGAAATACGCTTCTTGCACACGCAGTCGGAGCAGGAAAAACTTTTGAAATGGTAGCGGCAGCACAGGAGTCGAAAAGGCTTGGACTTTGTAACAAGTCACTGTTTGTTGTACCAAATCACTTGACCGAACAATGGGCGGCTGAGTATTTGCAACTCTATCCGGCGGCGAATATCCTTGTCGCAACAAAGAAAGATTTTGAAACCAAGAACCGTAAAAAGTTCTGTGGCAGGATTGCAACCGGAGATTATGACGCAGTTATCATCGGACATTCACAGTTTGAGAAAATCCCAATGTCCATTGAAAGACAGAGGGCAATCTTAGAACAGCAGCTTGAGGAGATAACGGGAGGAATTGCAGAACTCAAGCGAAACCGAGGGGAAAACTTCTCCATAAAGCAGCTTGAAAAGTCAAAGAAATCTATCAAGCAGAAACTTGATAAACTCAATGACCAGACGAAAAAAGATGATGTTGTAACCTTTGAGGAACTTGGTGTAGACAGGCTTTTTGTTGATGAAAGCCATTATTACAAGAACCTTTATCTTTATACAAAAATGCGTAATGTGGGTGGTATCGCACAGACGGAAGCACAGAAATCTTCCGACCTCTTTATGAAGTGTCGTTACCTTGACGAGATTACCGGAGGACGAGGAACCGTATTCGCAACGGGTACACCTATCTCAAACAGTATGGTGGAACTCTATACGATACAGCGATATTTGCAGTACAACACGCTTGTGAAAAACGGGTTGCAGCACTTTGATGCCTGGGCTTCCACTTTCGGAGAAACCATTACAGCAGTGGAACTTACACCGGAAGGAACGGGATACAGAGCAAAGACAAGGTTCGCAAAATTCTATAACTTGCCTGAACTAATGGCGATGTTCAAGGAGATAGCGGACATTAAAACAGCAGATATGTTGAACCTGCCAGTACCGGAAGCAAAGTACCATAACATTGCAGTAAAGCCGTCGGAAATGCAGAAGGAAATGGTTGCTTCCCTTGCAGAGAGAGCCGAGCAGGTGCGTGGCGGCGGTGTGGATTCAAGCGTAGATAATATGCTGAAAATCACGAATGACGGAAGAAAACTGGCTCTTGACCAGCGTATGCTAAACGACATGCTGCCTGATTTTGAGGGCAGTAAAATCAATGCCTGCGTTGATAACATCTATCGGATATGGAAAGAAAATGCCGACAAGAAATCTGCACAGCTTGTGTTTTGTGACCTTTCCACGCCGAAGAATGACGGAACATTTTCCGTCTATAACGACATCAGAAAGAAGCTGATTGAGAGAGGTATTCCTGAAAGTGAAGTGAAGTTCATACACGAAGCCGACACGGATATGAAGAAAAAAGAACTGTTCCAAAAGACCCGCAAGGGAGAAGTCAGGGTGCTTCTTGGCTCTACTCAGAAGATGGGTGCCGGGACGAACGTGCAAGACAAACTTATTGCACTTCACGACGTGGATTGTCCGTGGCGACCTTCAGATTTGGAGCAGCGTTCCGGTAGAATTGTCCGTCAGGGCAATGAAAATCCGCAGGTAGATATTTACCGCTATGTAACAGAGCAGACCTTTGATGCATACCTCTATCAGCTTGTGGAAGGTAAGCAGAAGTTCGCAAGTCAGATTATGACGAGCAAATCTCCGGTCAGGTCGGCAGAGGATATTGATGAAACTGCACTGTCCTATGCGGAGATAAAAATGCTTGCAACAGGTAATCCATATATCAAAGAAAAGATGGACTTAGACATTCAGGTGCAGAAGCTGAAGATGTTAAAATCCAATTTCTTATCGGAGAAATACGGACTGGAGGATAAGGTCATCAAGTTCTACCCACAGCAGATTGCTTACTTGAAATCCCGTGTAGAGGGACTTACCAAAGATGTTGAAACAGCAAAATTACACCCGAAACCGACAGACGAGCAGCCGCTTGGAATGATGGTATCGGGTGTTTCTTATTCCGAAAAAGCCGAAGCAGGTCAGGCAATCATCAATGCCTGCAAGTCAATGAATAGTCCCGATGCGATACCACTTGGCGAGTACCGTGGCTTTCAAATGGAACTGTATTTTGATACGGTGCAGCGTAATTATGTTGTGAAATTAAAAGGCGAAACAAGCAGAGATGTACCGCTTGGCGACGACGCTCACGGTAATATCGTGAGAATAGATAACGGTATTGAACGCTTTGAGGAAGCACTTGCTGATACGAAAAACAGTCTTGAAAATACGGAAAAGCAGTTTGAAACAGCGAAGCAGGAAATCGAAAAGCCGTTTGCAAAGGAGGAAGAATTGAGGGCAAAAACTGCCCGACTTGATGAGCTGAATATCCTGCTCAATATGGATAAAAAGGAAAATGAGATTGTCGGCGGAGAGCCTGATGAGGGCGAAGCAGTCGGCGGCAGAAAGGAGAAATCGTATGAGAGATAAACAGAAAGGCGGTGGTCGATATGCCTTTTATCGCACCTGAGTTAATCATTCAGGCGAAACAGATGGACTTATTAACCTACCTGAAAAATTATGAACCGTATGAGCTGGTTAAGTTTTCAGGTAACACCTATTGCACCAGAACCCACGACAGTTTGAAGATTTCAAACGGGAAATGGATATGGTGGTCGAGAGGTATCGGTGGCAGGAGTGCTTTGGATTATCTGATTAAGGTCAAAGGTTACAGCTTCCTTGAAGCGGTGGAAACCATTATCGGACACACAGCGATTCAGGTTCCGGTCTATGAAAAGCCACAGCCAAAAGAGGAAAATAAACCGCTTCTTCTCCCTGAAAAATGTGCTTCCAACAGAGTGATTACAGAGTATCTTTTCGGGAGAGGAATAGATTTTGAAATCATCAATTACTGTATCTCTAATGACCTTATCTTTGAGAGCCTGCCGTATCACAATGTTGTGTTTGTAGGCTATGACGAGAAGAAAGAACCAAAATATGCAGCCTACCGTTCCACGAATAAGCGTAGGATTATGGGCGATTGCAGTGGCAGTAAAAAAGATTATTCTTTTCGGCTTGGTAAGGAAAACTTGGAGGAAGTACACCTCTTTGAGTGTGCCATTGATTTGTTATCCTATGCCACGCTTGCGAAGCTGAACGGGCAGGATTGGAAAGAAATGAGCTTTGTTTCGCTGTCCGGGGTGTATTCTCCGGCAAAGAAAATTGAGGACAGTAAAGTGCCGATTGCACTGGAAAAGTATCTTGGCAGTAATCCATCTGTCAGGAAAATCCGTATCCATTTTGACAATGATATAGCGGGCAGAAAGGCAGCACAGACCTTAAAAACCATTCTGCCGGATAAGTATGAAATCGTTGATGAGCCACCAAAAGCAGGTAAGGACTTCAACGATTTTCTTTGTATGCGGATGGGAATTTACAATAAAAAAACACACGAAAGGAATGAAGAACGATGAATGATTCTAAGATTAAAGTTCTCTTGGTAGAACCGGAAAAGTACCCGAAGGAAATTGTAATCGACGACAGTCTGGAAGCAATGCAGGAGGTTGTCGGCGGGGATATTGAGGAATATATGCCCTTTGATGATGACGTTGCAATCATCTGTAATGAGGAAGGAAAGATGAGAGGACTTCCGCTTAACCGTGCAGTTTATGTGCAGGATAATGATAAGAAAGAGATGGTAGATATTATCTGCGGCAAGTTCTTTATCTGTTATGCACCACCTGAGAGTGAGAGTTTTCAGAGCTTGCCGGACGATATGATGAAGAAATACAAGGAACAGTTCAAGTATCCCGAACGCTTTTCTAAGGATGTGGGCGGCAATATCGTGGCTGAACCTTTTAAGCCGCAATCAAAGGATTATGAGAGATAGTAGCCTGAGAACGGGGCAACCCGGAGGAGATGTTTATTCTTAGCGAGCAGACCATTTGGATAAACATAGTTTCCCAAACGGTAAAAGGCTCGTTAGGGGTTGCCCCTAATACCCCGTGAGAAAGGAGAACTTGATTTGAGAGAGTTATTACTTATCGCCGCTGGGACACTGCTCGGCAGTTGTCTTGGCGTTACGATGATGTGCTTATTCCAGATTAACAAAGATTGCAGAGTAAAGAGAAAGGAAGATACCGATTATGAGAAAGAGAAACATTCAGAAGATTGTACGCTTTAACCGCAAGGAAGCACAGGACTTGGCAGCAAAGGCAAAGAAGGCTTGTCTTTCCGAAGCAGGACTTATCCGTTTACTTATCAGAGGTTACGAGCCGAAAGAGAAACCCGATGACCGCTTCTATGATGTGATGAGAGAACTGTCCTCTATCGGTAATAACATCAATCAGCTTGCGGCTAAAGCGAATACACTTGGTTTCATTGACGCACCTATGCTGAAGAATGAAGCTGCAAAGTGGAATAAGTTCCAGTCAGAGATTGAGAGGACATATCTTCGTCCAAATCAGAGCGAAATGAAATGGCAGTAACAAAGTTGTGGTCGGTAACAGAAAGGCTCGGTCAGGTCATTGACTATGCAACCAATCCCGAAAAGACTTCTGCAAATATCAAAAGGGAGTTTTCACCGGAACAGTATCAGGCTCTTGCTGATGTTATTGCTTATGCAAAGGATGAAGAAAAAACAGAGCGAGAATTTTATGTTGAGGGTATCAACTGTAATGTGGCGATTGCCCGTGACCAGTTCATAACGGTTAAGGAACAGTACCAAAAGACAGACGGTATCCAAGCCTATCACGGATATTTGAGTTTCAAGGAAACAGATATATCTCCTGAGATGGCACAGAAAATCGGAATGGAGTTTGCAAATGAAGTGTGGGGCAAAAGGTTTCAGGTTGTTGTGACAACCCATCTGAATACAAAGCACCTGCACTGTCATTTTGTCATCAACTCTATTTCTTTTGTCGATGGCAAACATTTGTGGGGCGAGGAAAAAGCGTGGTTCAAATTCCGAAAAGTTGCAGACAGGATTTGTGAGAAGTATGGACTTTACTATGACCCGAATCCAAACCGCAGTAAGCAGTCGGAGTATCTGACGATGAAAGAAAAGGCAGGTATGCCGACACGCTACTCGGTTGCAAAAGAAGCCATTGACTATGCTATCGACCACAGCAAGACCCTGAAAGAATTTCAGTTTGCTCTCAAGGAAATGGGATATGCCTATAACCTGAGTCCAAGCCGAAAATACTGGACGGTTATTCCAAAGGGATACGATAAGCCGATACGACTGAAAAATCTCGGAGCAGATTATACCAATGACCGGATTGTAGAGCGTATCAAAGAAAATCGTGACAGATGGGCAGAGATTGAGCCGTTCCAGAGGGCGACTTACAAGCCAAGACAGTACCGTATGCAGACCAGAGGGCAGAAGCTGAAAAAGAAAGGCGGACTTTATGGGCTGTATCTGTATTACTGTTACAGACTCGGTTATCTGCCCAAGTATAAGAAACAGAATAACGCAAGGCTTCATTATCTTTTGAAAGATGATTTGATGAAGCTCGATAAGATTACTGATGAAGTAAGGCTGCTCGGACGAGAAAATATTTCCACGGACGAACAGCTTTTTTCATATAAGACTTCCTTAGAGGAGCAGATGAAAAATCTGATTGCCGGAAGAACACATCTCCGAAAAAAGATAAGAACAAATATTGATGATGGTCAGCTTCAGGCGGCAAAAGATGAAATCGCTTCTATCAATGGAGAATTGAAAAAACTCCGACGGGAAGTAAAACTCTGCGAGGATATTGCGGAGAGGTCAAAGGTTATGGAAGAAAACCTTGAGCATATTGAAACAGAGGAACAAAAACAGCAGAGAAAGGAGAAATCACGCTATGAACAACGGTGGTGACGCAGCAGAGCAGGTCGTCAGGCTTTCGCTTGAAGGATTTGAAGTTGCTGCAAGATTAAGCGGTTCGGCGGCGAAGAATATCGCATTGCTTTTGGTATCGGTTCTGAAGCAGGAACAAAAGACGAAGGGCAAAGCAAGGCTTACCAATATGATTAAGTCAGGCAAGGAGCTGAAAGTCTTTTCCATTCCGCAAAAGGATTTGAAGAAGTTTACCGAACAGGCAAAACGCTATGGCGTTCTTTATTGTGTCCTCAGAGATAAGAACACAAAGGGAGAGAACGCTCCGGTAGATATTATCGCAAGAGCAGAGGACGCTTCTAAAATTCAGCGTATCGTTGAAAGATTTGAACTTGGCAAAGTGGATAAGGCTTCGATTGTCAGTGAAGCAGAGAAAGCTATCGCAGACCGTGAAGCGGTTGAAAAAGAAAAGCCGACTAAATCCAAGAGTGAAATCATTATGGAAGAAGCGGTCAGAAATCCAATGCAGAAAGAGGAGCGAGCAAACGCAAACCCCTCAGTCGCCAAAACAGACAAAAGCCCTCTGTCAAGGCAAAACTCAGAGCCGGTAGAAACGCAATCTGATAAGGGTGTTGCAAAGCCAGTGGAAAAGCCATCGGTCAAAGAGAAACTTGACCGTTATAAGGCACAGGCAAAACAGCAAAAAGAAGCAGAGCGTAAAGAGCCGGAGGTTAAGAAAGACGGCAAGAAGCCGCAGCAGAAAAACGGTCAGACGGTACACCGTCAGCCGAAGAAAAAACCCAAAACAAAAGAGAGGTAATTCACTATGACAAATGATTTCAAACCCGCAAAGGCTGGCGGTAATCAGCCGAGATTATCCAAAGAGGAGTATGCAGAAAAGAAGCGAGCAGAAAAAGAAAAGGTCTATCAGATGATTGATGACGCTTCCCGTGAGATTGTGAGTGACCCTGAGAAATTCAAGAGTTTTCTTGATACGCAGAGTCGAATGGACAGATATTCCGCAGCAAATGCTCTCCTTATTTACAGTCAGTATCCGCAGGCGACACAGCTTAAAGATTTTGATGATTGGGGTAAGGACAATGTGAAGATTACCAAAGGGGCAAAGAGTATTTCTATCCTTGAACCAGTGGAATACACAAGAGCAGATGGTTCTCCGGGTATTTCCTACAATGTCAAAAAGGTATTTGATGTTACGCAGACAAATGGAAGAAAAGCTCCGGCAGTATCAGCAAACCGTGACCCGAAAGCACTTATCACGACAATGCTTGATGTATCTCCGGTAGAGGTTGCGGCAACCGATGAACTTCCGTATCCGAATATGGCAGCTTTCTATAATAATGAAAAGCAGACCTTGTATGTGAAGCGTAATGTGGGCGACAGCGTAGCAGTTGCTCAGTGTGTCGCTCAGGAACTTGGACACGCACAGCTTTCCATCAACAGCGAAAGTTACAGCCGCAGGGATATGGGCTTTCAGGCAGTGTGTATCGGATATATGATTTGCAAGAAGTATGGCGTAGATACACAGAATTTTGCAATTAACCGTATTCCGGAGGGACTGGCTTCCAAAGAGCCGAAAGAAATCCGTGCGGAGCTTTCCAAGACACGAAATGCAATGGCAGAAATTCACAGTCATATCTCTGATGAAATGTTCCGCAAGAAGCAGGAGCGTTCAAAGGACTATGAGAGATAACGGAGGGCAGATATGGAAAAAGAAAAACTCTACCACATTGCTTTGGACGATTATGAACACGGTGTTGTCATTCGCTCCTTAAACGATGAGAAAACAAAGTTGATGGAGGAAGGCAAGTCCGCAGACGCAGTAGACGACCTGCTTGTAAAAGTCGGAAATGCCCCATTGAAAAAGTTCAAAGTGATTGAAAGGAAACGCTCAGATGAAGCGAGATAATGACAGGCAGACTGCCATTATTTTATCCATTGTCGGTATCGTTCCGGTCATATGGCTGGCACTTCTGATTGCACCTTCCATAAGCGGAGGATTGCCGGAGATAGCAGCCAATCTTGCGACACTCTTTGATAATCCATTTTCCATAAAATTATGTGGGGACAGCCTGAAAACTGTCCTCATTTTGCTTTTATGCTATGGAATGGGTATCGGGATTTACTTTTCGACAAGAAAGAATTACCGCAGACGAGAAGAACACGGTTCTGCCAAATGGGGCAATGTCAGAGCCATTGATAAAAAGTACCGACAAAAGCCACTATCAGAAAATAAGCTGATGACTCAGAATGTGTGCATTGGACTTAATGCCAAGAAGCACAGACGAAATCTGAATACGCTTGTGTGCGGTGGCTCCGGTGCAGGTAAGACGAGGTTTTATGCAAAGCCTAATATTATGAACGCTGCAAGAAACAGCTATGTGATATTAGACCCGAAAGGGGAAATCCTGCGAGATACGGGACATCTTCTTGAGAAGAAAGGTTACGAAGTGCGTGTGCTTGATTTGATTTCAATGGAGAAAAGCCATTGTTACAATCCTTTTGTTTATTTGCAGAATGACAATGATGTGCAGAAGCTCGTAACCAATCTTTTTAAGAGTACCACTCCGAAAGGTTCACAGAGCAATGACCCATTTTGGGATACGGCAGCGTCAATGCTTCTGCTTGCACTTGTATTTTATCTGCATTATGAAGCACCGCCGGAAGAACAGAATTTTGCGATGGTAATGGAAATGCTCAGAGCCGGGGCGATTGAGGACGAGGACGACCCAAGTCCTTCTCCGCTTGATAATCTGTTTTCGGATTTGATGATAGATAATCCTGACCACATTGCTTTGAAGTATTACCACTCTTATCATTCCGGCTCTTCCAAAACATTAAAATCCATACAGATAACCCTTGCAGCAAGGCTTGAAAAGTTTAACTTGGAAAGTCTTGCTGCTCTTACTTCTGCCGATGAACTGGATTTGCAGTCACTCGGAGAGAAAAAGGTGGCACTGTTTGCACTGATACCGGATAACGACTCTAGTTTCAACTTCTTGGTATCCATTCTTTACACACAGCTTTTTCAGCAGTTATTTTATGCAGCCGACCATATCCACGGCGGCTGTCTGCCGATGCCTGTTCATTTTATGATGGACGAATTTGCCAATGTTTCACTGCCGGACGACTTCGACAAGATACTGTCGGTTATGCGTTCCCGTGGTGTATCGGTAAGCATCATCTTACAGAACTTGGCACAGCTTAAAGCCTTGTTTGAAAAACAGTGGGAGAGCATTGTAGGTAACTGCGATGAATTTCTTTACCTCGGTGGAAATGAGCAGTCAACCCATAAATATGTGTCGGAGCTGTTGGGCAAGGAAACCATTGATACCAACACGTTCGGAAAGAGTACCGGAAGAAGCGGTAACTATTCCACCAACTATCAGATTAGCGGCAGAGAGTTACTTACCCCTGATGAGGTGCGTATGCTCGATAATCAGTACGCTATTTTGTTTATCCGTGGGGAAAGACCCATTATGGATTTCAAATATGACATTATGAAGCACCCGAATGTGGCACTTACCACAGACGGAAAGGCGAGTCCTTATAAGCACGGAGAAGTCACAAAAGATATTGCTTCGATTGCCATTTGGGACATTGACCCTGCAACACTTCCTGAAAAGGAAATGGAAGAAACGAACTGGGAACTTCTTTCCGATGAGGAGATGGAAGCTCTGTTCATAAACAATCAAACAAATTAAATTTTGGAGGTATTCAACTATGACTATTTTTAAGAAAAAAGCAACTGATATTCAGGAAACAAAGAAACTGCCTATGACCGGAGAGGTTAAGAAAGGCTTCCGTGCTTACTGCACAATGGTCATTGTCGGTGCGTTGGCACTTGGAATGACAACGACTGCATTTGCAGCGAATGACCCGCTTACCGTAGTCAATAATCTGTCCGACTTTATCTTCGGACTTATCCGTGCCATCGGTATGATTTTGCTTGGCTTTGGTATCGTGCAGGTCGGTCTTTCACTCAAATCTCACGACCCTTCTCAGAGAGCCAATGGCTTCCTGACTCTTGCGGGTGGTGTCATTATCACTTTTGCGAAAGAAATCCTTACTCTTATCACAGGCTAAGATAAGAGTTACACAGTTATCGAGGGGTGTGCCAAGTTAAGGTACACCTCTTAATTGTAAGGAGGTGCTTTGAATGAGTGATAACTGGGTAGTTCAAAATCTTGAAAATGCCCTTGAAACTTGGAATGAAAAACTGTCGGAAATATGGACACTCATCACAACTACACCGCAGAACTTTAAGGGCGGGAATATCTGGAAGGTTATTGTTGACATCAACGGTGCAGTTCAGGCTATCGGGCTTGCCTTACTTGTATTGTTTTTTGTGATAGGTATGGTAAAGACCTGCGGAAGTTTTACAGATGTGAAGAAACCGGAACACGCTTTGAAACTCTTTGTCCGTTTTGCATTGGCGAAAGGTGTTATCACATACGGAATGGAGCTTATGCTTGCACTATTTAATATCGTGCAAGGGACAATTTCAACCATTATGAATGCTGCCGGATTTGGAACTCCGGAACAGACGACCTTGCCCGCAGAGATGGTAACGACCATAGAAGATTGCGGATTTTTCGAGAGTATTCCCTTGTGGGCGGTAACGCTTATCGGAGGATTATTTATCACAGTGCTTTCGTTCATTCTGATAATGACAGTGTATGGACGATTTTTCAAACTTTATATGTACACAGCACTTGCACCGATACCACTTTCCACATTTGCAGGAGAACCGACACAGAATGTAGGCAAGAGTTTTATCAAGAGCTATTGTGCCGTTCTGCTTGAAGGAGCAGTCATTGTACTTGCTTGTATTATTTTCTCCGTATTTGCTTCATCGCCACCAGTAGTGAATCCTGATGCAACAGCAGTTACGCAGGTGTGGGCATATATCGGGGAATTGGTATTTAATATGCTTGTTCTTGTCGGTGCAGTAAAAATGTCTGACCGTATTATCCGAGAGATGATGGGACTTTAAGGAGAGATTTTGAGATGAACCAAAGAGATTGTAAGAAATGCGTTTACTATGGCGGTAAACGAAAAGGCAAAGTCTTTTGCCTGAATGATAAATGCGTGAGGGAGAAAGACCGAAACCGCAGGAAAGGAAACAGATATGGAAGTAAAAATTAACCGAGAAATCAGAAATTATACAGAGTCAATGTTTTTTGGACTGTCGCTCAGACAGTTCATTTTTTCTGTTCTCGCTTGTGGCGTTGCAGTAGGACTGTATTTCTTGCTCAGACCGTATGTTGGCACGGAAACCGTATCGTGGGTGTGCATTTTGGGTGCTGCTCCGTTTGCGGCACTTGGTTTTGTGAAGTACAACGGTATGACCGCAGAAAAAGCAATCTATGCGTGGATAAAGGCGGAGTTTTTAATGCCGAAGAAGCTGGTGTTCCACTCCACCAATGTGTATTACGAACTGATGAAGCCAAGCATTGAACAGAAACAGAAGGAGGTATTGAAGTCAAATGATTAAGACTCTTACGAACCTGTTTAAGCAGGATAAAGAAAAATTTGTTGTACCGAAAGGGGTGCAGGACGTGATTCCCGTAGCAGCTATCTTTGATGATGGCATTTTCAAAGTGGGAAAGGATAAATATTCAAAGACCTACCGCTTTACAGATATTAACTATGCAGTGGCGAGCCGTGAGGATAAGGAAGCGATGTTCCTTGAATATTCCGAACTTCTGAACTCTCTTGACAGTGGTGCAACGACAAAAATCACAATCAATAATCGTCGGCTCAACAGACTGGATTTTGAGCAGACAATCCTTATTCCGACAACCGGAGATAATCTGGACGAGTATCGAGAAGAATACAACAAAATGCTTCTTGATAAGGCAACGGGTGCAAACTCCATTGTTCAGGATAAGTATATTACCATTTCCATCAACAAAAAGAGTGTGGAGGACGCAAGAACTTATTTTGCCCGTGTCGGTGCAGATTTGATTGCTCACTTCGGCAGGCTTGGAAGTAAGTGTGTGGAACTGGAAACAGACGAAAGACTTCGTATTTTCCACGACTTCTATCGTGTGGGAGAAGAAAGTTCTTTTCACTTTGATATTAAGGAAACAAGAAAAAAGGGACACGATTTTAAGGATTATATCTGCCCCGACACAATGGAATTTGAAAAGGACTATTTCAAGATGGGAAACCGTTATGGAAGAGTCCTTTTTCTTCGTGAATATGCGTCCTATATCAAAGACAGTATGGTAGCGGAACTTACGGATATGAACAGAAATCTGATGATGTCCATTGATATTGTTCCCGTTCCAACTGATGAAGCAGTAAAGGAAGCAGAGAACCGTCTGCTTGGTGTAGAAACCAATATCACAAACTGGCAGCGTAGGCAGAATGCCAATAACAACTTCTCTGCAACTGTTCCGTATGATATGGAGCAGCAGAAGAAAGAAATGAAAGAGTTCCTCGATGACCTTACGACCCGTGACCAGAGAATGATGTTCGCTGTTATCACAATGGTTATTACAGCAGACAGTAAGGAACAGCTTGAGAATGATACTGAAGCATTGCTTACCACAGCAAGAAAACATCTTTGCCAGTTTGCAACACTGAGATTTCAGCAGGTAGATGGACTCAACACGGTAATGCCGTTTGGAACAAGAAAGATTGATGCGTTCAGAACACTTACAACAGAGAGCCTTTCGGTATTTATCCCATTCAGGGTGCAGGATATTTTCCACGAGAACGGTATCTATTACGGTCAGAATGTTATCAGCAAAAATATGATTATCGCAGACCGTAAGCAGCTTTTGAATGGTAACTCCTTTATTCTCGGTGTATCCGGTGGCGGTAAGTCATTTGCGGCAAAGGGAGAAATCATCAATCAGGTGCTTTCTTCAGATGCGGATATTATCATCATCGACCCTGAACGAGAGTATTCACAGCTTGTCAATGCGATGGGCGGAGAAGTAATCAATATTTCTGCTACTTCCGACAATCACATCAATGCAATGGATATGAATAAGGATTACGGCGACGGTGCAAACCCTGTCATTTTGAAATCTGAGTTCATTATGTCCCTTTGTGAACAGCTCATCGGCGGAACAAATCTCGGAGCAAAGCAGAAGTCTATCATTGACCGTTGCACGGCAAGCGTGTACCGCAGTTATCAGCAGAATGACTATCAGGGACATATACCGACCTTGCAGGATTTCAGGGCAGAACTTTTGCAGCAGGACGAACCGGAAGCAAAGGAACTGGCACTTGCTATTGAGCTTTTTACGCATGGTTCTCTGAACACTTTTGCAAAGCAGACGAATGTGGATACCAATAACCGCCTTATCTGCTATGACATTCTTGACTTGGGTAAACAGCTTATGCCGATTGGTATGCTTGTTGTCCTTGACTCTATCCTGAACCGTATCACACAGAACCGTGCAAAGGGTAAGAATACCTTTATCTTCATTGATGAGATTTATCTTCTGTTCCAGCACGAATATTCTGCAAACTTCCTCTTTACCTTGTGGAAGCGTGTGAGAAAATACGGTGCATACGCAAGTGGAATTACCCAGAACGTCGATGACCTTTTGCAGAGCCACACAGCGAGAACAATGCTTGCAAACTCAGAGTTTATCATTATGCTGAATCAGGCTTCCACAGACAGGCTTGAGCTTGCAAAACTTCTGAATATTTCCGACCTTCAGATGTCCTATATCACGAATGTGGAAGCAGGACACGGACTTATCAAGGTGGGAAGTTCTCTTGTACCGTTTGCAAACAAATTCCCTAAGAACACGAAACTTTATAAACTGATGACGACCAAGCCGGGCGAAGCATAAGGAGGGATTTATAATGTCTAAAATTCAATTTCGCAATGCTGCACACAGAGATTTTGTATTGGAAAATCTGGATAAGTGTAAAGTCAATGACTGCTATCACAGAGCATTTTTCTATGTGATGGGTATTTCAGAAGAAACGAGAATGAACATCGGAAAGATGTTTGATTTCAAGAGGGACTGTATCATACCGGAAGGTATGCACGGCGGTTGGCAGACAAGTGGCACAGTCAAGGTCTGCCACCTTGCCTTTAATCTCTGGAATGGATTTACGGAAGAAGGCAGGGAAAATCTCTATACACCGGAGGAACTGTTCTGTTGCGGATATGCTCCGTATTTTATGGAGGGTATCAAGTTGAGGTATCCGGAGTATTGCAGAGATTTGACTCCACCTAAGAGAAACGATATGGAAAGGTAAGAGAAAATGAGCAGAAAAATCTATATTATTATTGCGGTGGTGTTTACGGTAGTGTTGTCTGTAAGCACCTTCTTTATTATCCGTAATCACATTGACTCTGCCAAGCAGAATGAAGTCTATGATAACCTTGCGGAGATTGTGGAGGACGAGCCGCCAAAGGAAAATGAGGGCGTGACGTTTTCGGAAGATAAGGACTATCTTGCGGAATATCTTGAACTCTATCGGCAGAATGAGGATATGGTGGGTTGGATAAAGGTTGAGGATACCAATATCAACTATCCGGTCGTGCAGTCTGTAAATGAGCCGAACTTCTACCTGAAGCACAAGTTTGATAAGACCTATTCTGCTTATGGCTGTCCATATGTGCAGGAAAATTGTAATGTGCAGAAACCTTCAGACAACATCATTATTTACGGACACCACATGAATGACGGTTCTATGTTTACGGGACTGATGAAGTACAGAAATAAAAGCTTTTGGGAAGAACATAAGGATATTACTTTTGATACACTGACGGACAGACACCAGTATGAAGTGATTGCAGTCTTTAAGACGGTTGTTTATACAAACAGCTCCGATAGCTTTAAGTATTATGAGTTTACGGACGCAGAAAATGCGGCAGAGTTTGATGCGTATGTTGCTAAGTGCAAGGAACTTTCTCTGTATGATACCGGAGTATCGGCAGAGTATGGCGACAAGCTGATTTCTCTTTCTACTTGTGAATATTCAAGAAGCAATGGCAGGCTTGTTGTTGTCGCTAAGAGAGTGGATTAAACCCCACTCTCTATTATTTTTCGAGAAAGGAGGAAACCGATGGCTGATATAAAAACAAGAGATACAAGCAAAGGTACAATCAAGACCATAAATAAGGCAGCAGTTGCCACGGAGCGAATGAAGAAAGCCTATGTGATGACGAAAGATAAGGCAGAACATTCCACCAACGCTTCGGAAAATTCCGCAGAGGAATATGCTTCCGATAAAATCGAAGCGGCAACGGATAGGACTGTTCACGGAACGGCATACCGTGCGGATAAAGTCGGCAGATGGGGTGTGCGTGAAACAAGACAGAATTATCAGAAAGCCAAAAGGGGAATTGAGAATTTCAAGACCAAGCGTGCAGAGAAGCAGCTTCAAAAACAATCGGTCAATCCTGTCGGAAAACAGAGCATCCGAACTCTGGAGTGTACGGAGAAAACAATTAAACAGTCTGCAAGGTCGGCAGGAAATACGACAGTCAAGACCGTATCGAAAGGTGCAACCAATACTGTTCAAAGGTCGGTTAAGACTGCTGAACACACGGCAAAGACTTCTATTAAGACCACAAAAGAAGCTGCCGTTATAGCACAGAAAACAGCAAAAACAACAGCCAAAGCAACACAGAAAGCGGCTCAGGCGGCAAAGAAAGCGGCGAAAGCCACAGCAGATACCGTCAAAGCGACAGCGAAAGCTACTGTTGCGACAGTCAAAGCGATTATTGCAGGGACAAAAGCACTTGTGGCAGCAATCGCAGCAGGCGGTTGGATAGCGGTGCTGATTATTATGATTGTCGTATTGTTTGGTGCTGCCGTAGCAATGTTTGGAGGAGGAAGTGACAGTAATTCCTATACTCCGGTAAGTGCAGAGGTAGAAGCCTATGAACCTATCATACAGAAGTATGCCAAGGAGTACGGCATTCCTGAGTATGTAGAACTTATCAAGGCGGTTATGATGCAGGAAAGCGGCGGCAGAGGACTTGACCCTATGCAGGCAGCAGAAGGAAGTTTCAATACGAAGTATCCGCACGAACCTAATGGAATTAAAGACCCTGAATATTCTATCCAGTGTGGTGTTCAGGAATTGAAAGCGGCTCTTACCTCGGCAGAGGTGGAAAGTCCGATTGATATGGAGCATATCAAACTTGCCTTGCAAGGCTACAACTTCGGTAATGGATATATTTCTTGGGCAAAAACGAATTACGGCGGTTATTCTTATGCCAATGCAGTGGAGTTTTCCACTCAGCAGGCACAAAGGCTTGGTTGGGACAGTTATGGAGATACCCAATATCCGGCTCACGTTCTGAGGTACTATCCGTATGGGCGAGCCTTTACTGCCGGAGGTAATCAGGCGATTGTTGAGGTTGCCTTGACACAGCTAGGCAATCAGGGCGGACAACCTTACTGGAGTTGGTATGGCTTTAACAGTCGAGTGGAATGGTGTGCCTGCTTCGTATCTTGGTGTGCTGACCAATGCGGTTATATTGAAAGCGGACTTGTTCCGAAATTTGCAGGTTGCGTGGATGGTGCAAACTGGTTTAAGTCAAATGGAAAATGGCAAGACCGCACTTATGAACCAAAGGTAGGAGATATTATCTTCTTTGATTGGGAAGGCGACGGTACAACAGACCACGTTGGTATCGTAGAGAAGTGTGAGAATGGCACTGTTTATACTGTAGAGGGTAACTCAGGCGACGCCTGCAAGCAAAGACAGTACGCAGTCGGAAGCAGCAATATCTATGGATACGGTATTCCGGCATATTAAAAATTCCAGACGGTGTCTGGAAAATTGAAAAGATGGCTGCTCAGTTGAGTAGCCATCGGGTACATTATGAGAAATCAGTTGTTTCTCTGTTATTCAGGAAAATATGGTGTGTGTGATAAGTGAAGCTGAAAAGCATATCGGCATTTTCTTTACTGCCGTCTAAAAAGGAAATATCATCGGCAAGGATAAAAAGAATTGCTAACAGCTTCTTGATATATCCAGTGTAGCAGGCATAATCTACATAGATGTTGGCGATATATCCCTCGGCAAATTTTATCAGGTCAGCGTCAATTTCAAAGCTATTGGATAGTTCGTAAACGGTTTTGATAAATTTATCCTTGTCAGCAATTCGCTCTTTACTTGGAACACTTCTGCGGTTCTTCTGTATAAATTTTAAAAAATCATCAGCTTCCGTAAAGTCGGGAGTGACTGAGCTGTCAGTTCCCAAATCTGTTTTGTAATCCTCAAATTTCTCTTTTTCAAACCGATTACTGAATATTATCTTTTGTTCGTCCATTCCTTTTTACCCCTAAGTTTATTCTATGGAGATTGTTTAACTTGGCTCTTGGGTTGTGATTTGTCTTTCGCCATTAACAATCGTGAATTACTACTTTTATAGTATAACATAAAAATAGTTGGGAATCATCACTAATAGTTGGTTTGACTTCCTTTGGGTGCGTGTGATTTGAAATCTACTTAACCTATACTATCAGTTATGGAAACACACTAAGGGAGGTGATGCGATGAAGCTCGATACAATCGGCAAGAATATAAGGAAGTTCCGACTTGCGAGGAAATTACGCCAAGAAGATTTGGCTGAGAAGACAGATTTGACAACAAATTATATTGGGATGGTTGAGCGTGGAGAGAAAATTCCGTCACTCGAAACTTTCATAAAGATAGTAAATGCTTTAGGTGTATCATCGGATATGGTTCTTACTGATGTCCTCGAAACGGGATATACAGTCAAGAACTCAATGCTGAATGAGAAGCTTGAAAAACTTGCTCCTGAAGATAGAAACAGAATCTATGAAGTTATAGATACACTTGTGAAGCAATCAAAGCAAATACTTCCATAAAACACAGAAGTTCGTCCTAATCGACGAGCTTTCTTTTTTTCAGTATAAAAAATTTCAGCTATCGACAAATTTTTCGGGACTTCGACAGAGCAAATATGCTATAACAACAACTGTCAGTGATAGACACATACTAATAGACATAGGAGGAAGTAGAAGTGAACGACATTTTCAGACAAATAGCAAAAGAAAATGGAACAACCGAAAAAGCAGTAAAAGAGGAAATGCAGTTTGCCATTCGGGAAGCAATGAAAAGTGCTGAACCGGAAGCAATAGCTTTTTGGAAAGCAGTTGCACCGGACGGAAAAGAGCCGCCGATAGAAAAGGTCATAGCAATGATTGCATTGAATGTTAATAATAGAATGTACAATTGAGGTGCTTCGGCATCTCTTTTTTAGTATTCTTTAAAAGAGTCGTATTAGGTGTTTGTAAAAAGTGACACCTTAATGCCTGAAAGGTTACATTTCTGTCTGAAATCTTGAAATGCCTGAAAATTTAATATATACTGTTAAATGACTAACTGTAACAAAGATGAATTATAAGATGAAGAGGTGTTACTGATGAAGATATGCTATAACAAACTTCAAAAACTTATGATTGACAATCAAATGAAAAGACAGGATTTAATGCGTGCAGCCGAAATCACATCATACGCTGCAACGAAGATAAATAAGAATGAGCCAGTATCTCTTGAAGTATTGATGAGGATATGTCAGGTATTTCACTGTGACATCGGAGATATATGCGAAGTTATTTTAGATGAAGATTAAAACACGGAGGTAATTATAGATGGCAAGGGCTGCTAAACCAAAGAAAGAAATATCAATGGAAGAAGCACTTTGGAAAAGTGCTGATAAACTGAGAGGTTCTGTTGAGCCTGCGGAGTATAAGCACGTTGTTCTGAGTTTATTCTTCCTTAAATTTGCTAGTGACAAGTTTGAGGAATGCCGTAATAAAATTATTGCTACACACGGCGAAAAGTATGCGGATATGAAGCCGTTTTATACTCAGGAAAATGTATTCTATCTTCCTGAAGAAAGCCGTTGGAAGTACATTATTGAAAATGCAAAGCAGGACGATATTGCCCTGAAGATAGATACAGCACTTTATACGATTGAAAAGAACAACCCGGCACTGAAAGGTGCTTTGCCGGATAACTATTACTCCCGCTTACATATTGATACTGCAAAGTTGGCTTCTTTGCTTGATGAAATCAATCGTATCAACACTGATGATAAAGAGAACGACATTATAGGTCGTGTATATGAGTATTTTCTTAGTAAGTTCGCTCTTGCAGAAGGAAAAGGTAAAGGAGAGTTCTACACACCAAAGTGTATTGTAAACCTGATTGCCGAAATGCTTGAGCCTTACGATGGAATACTTTATGACCCTTGTTGCGGTTCGGGCGGTATGTTTGTGCAGTCCATCAAGTTCGTAGAAGCACACAGCGGTAATAAAAAGAAAGTGTCTATTTACGGTCAGGAATACACAAATACCACTTTCAAACTGGCAAAAATGAACTTAGCTATCCGTGGTATTTCTGCAAATCTTGGAGAAATGGCAGCCAATACATTTACCAATGACCAGCACAAAGACCTTAAAGCAGATTTCATTATGGCAAACCCGCCTTTCAATCAGAAGCAGTGGAGAGCCGAAAATGAGCTTGTAGATGACCCTCGTTGGAACGGCTATGAAGTTCCGCCGACAAGTAATGCAAACTATGGTTGGATACTGAATATTGTTTCCAAACTCTCTCAAAACGGTGTGGCAGGTTTCCTGCTTGCCAATGGTGCATTATCTGATGATGGTACAGAGTTGAAAATCAGACAGCAGCTTATAGAAAATCACTTGGTAGAAGCGATTATTATTCTTCCGAGAAACCTTTTCTATACCACTGACATCAGCGTTACCCTTTGGGTACTCAATAAGAATAAAAAGGCTCGTGTTGTGGAACAGAACGGAAAGCTCAAACGCTATCGTGACCGAGAAGATGAAATACTCTTTATGGATTTACGACAGATGGGCAGTCCTTATGAGAAGAAGTACATTGAATTGACAGAGGAAGATAGAGCTAAAGTTACAAGTGTATATCATAACTGGCAGCAGGAAGGCTATGAGGAAACTTATGAGAATGTACCAGAGTTTTGTTATTCTGCTTCTTTTGATGAAGTAAAGGAAAAAGGATTTACTCTTGTACCGAGCAGATATATTGAGTTTGTCAATCGTGATGAGAACATCGACTTTGATACAAAAATGAAGTCGTTGCAGGGAGAACTCAAAGAACTTCTTGTTCAAGAGGAAAAATCCAAATCAGATTTGCTTGCTGTATTTAAGGAGTTGGGATATGAAATCGAATTATAATCAGTTAGGACAATATATTGAAATGGTATCCAGAACAAACTCTGATTTGAAATATGGTATTGAAGATGTTCGAGGTTGTTCTAATACAAAGCAGATGATGCAAACAAGGGCAAACTTAATTGGACGTACTTATGAGAAATTCATTGTTTTAAGACCGCAGGAGTTTGTATTTAATAGACGTACAACTCGCAATGGAGAAAAAATCGGTATGGCATACAATAATACCGATAGAGAGTATATTTTTACGAATGATTATGTCGCATTTAGAGTTAAGCAGGAATATCTTGATAAATTGCTGCCAGATTATTTGTACATGTTCTTTTGTAGGGACGAATTTGATAGATATGCTCGATATAAGTCAACTGGCAGTGCCACGGAATTCTTTAACTGGGAGGATATGTGTGCAGTCCCATTTGAAATTCCACCAATGGATTTTCAACAGCTTGTTGTAAATGCTTATAAGGTTTTGAACGAAAGAATAGAAACTAAACAGAAGATAAATGATAATTTAGCAACTCAGGCTCTCACTTTATTTTCTGACTTTGTATCCCACCGCAGCAAGAAATTGGAGCAAAGGAAACTGGGTGATGTTATTGCTTCAGCAAATACAGGTGGTGATGCAATTCAAAAGGTACCTATCGTAGATTACGACACTGGAATTAAATGTGCAAGAGTTGGCGATATAACCAATGCACGAGAATATGCTTCATGGGCATTTTGTAATGCATCGAAATCGGTGTACGATAATTATAAATTACAAGCAGGGGATATTCTTGTAACAAGAACAGCCACCCTTGGCATAACACAATATATCGCCAAAGATATTTCAGCAGTTTATAACAATGGATTGATTAGATTAAAAGTTGATGATACTAATGCACTGTCCTTGTATATTTATTGGGCAATGAAAACTTCTGATTTTTTAAACTATATCAATCAAATGAATAGTGCTACTTCGGTTAGACCTAATATGAAAATTGACTATCTTCTTAATTATCAACTATCTATTCCGTCTATCGAGGAGCAAACACAATTCACAAATGCTGTTGAGCCGCTAATGAAGGCAATTTCATTGAATAATGATGAAATACTGAAACTGTCTGAATTTCAGGCAATCATTTTAACTACTTTATCAAGCCGCTAAATTATCATTTACAATAGAACTCCCATCAGTGGCGGGAGTTAAAACAAGGGACTGCCACTGGTAGTCGTTCTCTTAAAAAATAAAAGGAGAATTGACTATGAAACAGAACCTAATTACAGATGTTATTCAAGGAATGTTACCTTATTTGAATAACGCACAGACAGAAAGATTGCAAGAGGTGTTGCAACATACACTTTTTGATTATGAGGTAACAAAGACAGAAAGAGATAAGGAACTTTCAGAACAGAATTTAGCAGAGTCTTTCTTATCGGCAAAGCGTATTGAAGGCTGTTCTGAGAAAACCTTGAAATACTATAATGCAACGATACAGGCAATGCTTGATGGCATTGGAAAGGGCATCAAATATATTGTGACCGACGATATTCGTTGTTATTTGACAGAGTATCAAGCTAAGAAAAAATCCAGTAAAGTTACAATAGATAATATAAGACGAATACTTTCCAGTTTTTTCTCTTGGCTTGAGGACGAGGATTATATTTTGAAAAGTCCGGTAAGGCGAATACATAAGGTTAAGACCGGAACGAACATTAAGGAAACCTATTCAGATGAAGCACTTGAATTGATGAGAGATAATTGCACAGAACTCAGGGACTTGGCAATGATTGATATGCTTGCTTCAACGGGTATGCGTGTCGGAGAAATGGTGTTACTTAATCGTGAGGATATAGACTTTAACGAAAGAGAATGTGTCGTTTTCGGTAAAGGGGATAAGGAGCGAATAGTATATTTTGATGCAAGAACAAAAATACATTTGCAGAATTACTTAAACAGCCGAAAGGACGACAATCCAGCACTTTTTGTTTCATTACAATCTCCGTATAATCGAATGAATATCGGAGGTATTGAAGTGAGATTACGACAGCTTGGAAAACGATTGGGACTAAATAAGGTACACCCTCATAAATTCAGGCGAACACTTGCGACAATGGCAATAGACAAAGGAATGCCAATAGAGCAGCTTCAGCAGCTCTTGGGGCATAGAAGAATAGATACGACATTGCAATATGCAATGGTTAAGCAAAGCAATGTGAAAATTGCTCATAGAAAATACATTGGTTAAGGTGGTAGGAATGGAAAAAGGATATAAGATATTAGGCAATTACATTCGACTTGTGGACGAGCGTAATAAGGATTTATCCGTAACAAAGTTGCTCGGCGTAAGTATAAGTAAAAAATTTATTCCGTCAATCGCAAATATTGTAGGAACTGATTTATCGAATTATAAGATAGTTAGAACTGGACAGTTTGCATACGGACCCGTTACTTCACGAAATGGAGAGAAAATCTCTATTGCTTATTTAGATGAAGAAGATTGTATCATTTCAAGCTCTTATACAGTTTTTGAAGTTGAAAATAAAGAGGAATTAGACCCTGAATATCTTATGCTTTGGTTCAGCCGACCAGAATTTGACCGCTATGCAAGATATAAGTCACACGGAAGCGTAAGAGAGATTTTCGATTGGAATGAGCTTTGTATGGTGGAACTTCCAGTACCGGATATTGAAAAACAGAGAAAAATAGTGAAAGCCTACAAGACAATAACTGATAGAATAGCTTTGAAACAGAAGATAAATGATAATTTAGCGGCTTAATATGCCAGCTTTGCCAATAAAACAGATTGCAATTCATAAAGTCTTTGAATTTCGATAGTATTTGCTTCGATTTGCTCATTAAATATATCGAATTTATGTTGAAAGTCCTCTATAACTTCTGCTGGGGGTACGAGGATTTTCATTGACTGTATATTATACATCGGTAACTTAGATTGAACTGCACCAACTGTTAATAATTCAATCTCTTTTATTTGCTTTTTATAGCAAAGAGTATAGTAAAGATAATCAGGGGTAACCGTATGAATATTAGCCAGTTTAACGCAGTTTTCAGTAAGGTTTGCATTGTTGAGCGAAGTATGTATTTTTCCTATCAAGCCAATAGTTCCAACGATAGAAATAACAATATCGTTAGTATTGACAATATACCGTGATATAGCAGAATGTGTTTCTTCATCAATATATTGAAATTGATTGGTCAGACACACATACCGATTGCTTCCCAAATCACGCACACGGATATATGGGTGTGCGGTTGGAGTATCAAGCAGTTCGCCATCGGCAGGGAGTCGTTTCCCACCTTTAATTGAACAAAGACTATCTAATGTAGCAATACTGTAACCATCTGGTAGTTCATTTTCATTATAAAAAGCTGCAAATTGCTCCTGAAACAATGATTGAGCAGTTTCTTCTAAATTATCATTTACTGCAAGGAGTGTGAAAAATGGATAAAGAAAAGTTAATCAAACTTGCAGAGGATTTATATCAAAGTGCATTTGACGCTAATGCGTATTATGCAATTATGATGCAGTATAGAGAAATGAGCAAGAAGTATAATAATGAAATGAATCTTTCGCCTGCCTTTTATCAAGTAGTGTATGGGGCGTTGCAAAAGGCTTGTTTTATGGAAATTGCAAAATTGTATGATAAAACAAAAGACGTTGTTTCAGTTGGTTTGCTCTTAAAGTATTGCAGAGATAATTTGGACTTATTTCCAGAATATAGAGATATAGTAACAATTAAGGAAGATGGTAGAGAATATTCTTTCCAAGTGCCATATCAGCATCGTTTGAAACCAACGGAAGAATGTTTCTATGAAAATGAAGTGAAAAGCCAAAGAGAAATTCTAAAATTATTTGATACACCTGATTTTGAAAAAGTACCAATATAAGTTAATCTGACTTTTTCAGAATTTTTAGGATTGTATCAAAAGCGTTTTTGCTCTCTCAGCAAAAAACAAGAGAATATTCGTGTTCAAAGAAACAAAATATATGCTCATAATGACGAGAAACATATTTTAGCAGAAGAAAACGTATGGGATAAAAATCCGGTTACATATCCTGATATTCAGGAGTTGATAGATTTTGCTCTTGATTGCACCAGGCTAATACTTGGGGCATTGACTGGAGTAAGTCGTGCAGTAAGTTATGGAAATATAGATGATATGGAAGGAACTCTAATGCTTGCCAAATTGGGACTGAAATATCAGGATTATGAAATGGAACAGCGACATAAGCAAATAGTGAAAGAGATATATGCTGATAAAAGGAGTGAACGCAATGGCAAATTTTAATGAACACGCATTGGAAATGTCAATAATGGAGTTGTTCAAAGACGAGGGGTACACCTATGTCAGTGGCGACCAGATACACAGAGAAAGGACAGAGGTTCTGCTTACGGACGACCTGAAGCAATACCTCTATAATCGCTATGCGAAAGATGGTATCACACCGAGTGAGGTGGATAGTGTCATTCTAATGCTGCGTAATATTTCCGGTACAATTTATGAAGCAAACAAAGCTGTATTTAAGTTGCTCTGCGATGGATTTATTCTTAACCGTGAGGATAGAACGCAGAAAGACCTCTATATTGAACTTATTGATTTCGACACTCCTGAAAACAATATTTTCAAAGTGGTTAATCAGTTTGAAATTGAAGGCGTAAATAATCAGTTGCGTATTCCTGATGGCATTGTGTTCGTAAATGGTATTCCTGTTGTTGTTCTTGAATTTAAGAGTGCGGTACAAGAGAATACGACCATAATGGACGCATATAAGCAGCTTACAATCCGTTACCGTAGAGATATTCCGGAGATTTTCAAATATAATGCGTTTGTTGTTATCAGTGATGGAGCAAATAATAAATATGGTTCTTTCTTCAGCCCGTATGATTTCTTCTATGCGTGGAGAAAGATAAACTCAGACGATAAAGAACTGGACGGTATCAATTCTCTTGTAACAATGATAAAGGGACTTTTCCGAAAAGACCGTTTGCTTGAAGTTGTCAAAGATTTTATTTATTTTCCGGATAACTCAGATAAGGATTTAAAGATAGTGTGCCGTTATCCACAGTTCTTTGCGGCAAATAAATTGTATGAGAATATCAAGGCACATCTTCGCCCTGAAGGAGATGGTAAAGGTGGTACATACTTCGGAGCAACAGGGTGCGGCAAGAGTTATACAATGCTTTTCCTTACCCGTATGCTGATGAAAAGCAAATACTTTTCCTCCCCGACTATTCTTATTATTACAGACAGAACAGACCTTGACGACCAGCTTTCCAAGCAGTTTGTCGGTTCAAAGAAATATATCGGAGATGAAACTGTTGTAAGCATTGAATCCCGTGAGAAACTTCGTGAGGAGCTTCAGGGACGAGAGAGTGGCGGTGTTTATCTGACTACCATTCAGAAATTTACAGAGGATTTGCAGCTTCTTACAGACAGAACGAACGTTATTTGTATTTCTGATGAAGCACACAGAAGCCAAATCAATCTCGACCAAAAGGTTAAGATTACAGAGTCAGGTGTTCAGAAAACCTATGGCTTTGCCAAGTATCTGCACGATTCTTTACCAAATGCGACTTATGTTGGATTTACCGGAACTCCGGTTGATGGAACAATCGAAGTCTTTGGTGGTGTTGTAGACGCATATACAATGACGGAAGCTGTTAAGGACGGTATTACAGTTAATCTTGTTTACGATGGTCGTGCAGCCAAGGTTATGCTCAATCAGGATAAGGTAAGACAGATTGAAGAATATTATGCTCAGTGTGAACTTGAGGGGGCAAATGAACATCAAGTAGAAGAAAGTCAGAAAGCAGTTGCCAAAATGGAAGTTATTATTGGCGACCCTGATAGACTTCGTGCTGTTGCGGAGGATTTTATCAAGCATTATGAAACCCGTGTGGCAGAAGGTGCAACCGTAGCAGGCAAAGCAATGTTTGTATGTTCCAACCGAAATATAGCATACGATTTCTATAAGATAGTAAAGGAACTCAGACCGGAATGGACAGAAAAGAAGATTTGTGATGACGGTGTTGTTCTGAGTGAGAAAGATAAAAAAGAGTTGAAGCCAATGGAAAAAATCAAGTTGGTTATGACTCGTAATAAAGATGATGAAAAAGACCTATTTGATATGCTTGGCACAAAAGAGGACAGGAAAGAATTTGACCGTCAGTTCAAGAACCCGAAATCGAACTTTAAGATTGCCATTGTTGTAGATATGTGGCTGACTGGTTTTGATGTGCCGGAGCTTGATACGATTTATATTGATAAGCCTATTCAGCAGCATACCCTTATTCAGACGATTTCCCGTGTAAATCGTGTATGCGAGGGCAAGGATAAAGGTTTGATTGTTGACTACATAGGTATCAAGAAAAATATGAATACCGCCCTCAAGAAATATACGAATTTTGAGAGTGAAGAATTTGAAGGTGTGGAGCAGTCCATCACGATTGTAAAAGACCAGTTAGAAGTTCTCGGTCAGATGTTCCATAACTTTAACAGTAGTGATTTCTTCAATGGTTCGCCTACCGAACAGCTTGCCTGCCTGAACCGTGCGGTTGAGTATGTGCAGTTGTCTGAAGAACTGGAAAGAAGATTTATGGCAGCAGTCAAGAGAATGAAACAGGCATTTAACCTTTGTAGTTCAAGTGAGAAATTCTCCGATGAAGATAAGGATTATATCCATTTTTATTGTGCTGTCCGTTCTATCCTTTTCAAGTTGACAAAAGGCGATGCACCGGATATTGAGCAGATGAACGCTCGTGTCCGCAAAATGCTTGAGGGTGCAATTCAGTCTGATGGCATTGAGGAATTGTTTGAAACCGGAAAACATATATCGGTTGATATTTTCAGCGATGAGTATATGGATAAGATAAATGCTATTCAGTTGCCGAATACGAAAATCAAGATACTTCAAAGACTTCTTTCTCAGGCGATTGACGAGTTTAAGAAAGTTAATAAAATTATGGGTGTGGAATTTGCAGACAGACTCAAGAAAGTTGTTGATGAGTATAATAACCGACGTCGTGATGAAGCGTATGCCAATGAAGTCCTTGATGATGTTGCGGAGCAGCTTGCACAGTTGTTGTCTGAACTGAAAACAGAAAAGAACTCCTTCAAGAATATGGGAATAGATTATGAAGAAAAGGCTTTCTATGATATTTTGAAAGCAGTTTCCAAGAAGTTTGAGTTTGAATATCCGGACGATAAAATGATTGAACTTTCCAAAAGGATAAAGCTGATTGTTGATGATAAGTCACGCTATACCGATTGGTCTGCCCGTGATGATATTAAGGCAAACTTGCAAGTGGATTTGATATTGCTGCTTGATGAGTTCGGCTATCCGCCAGTAACCATTGATGATGTTTACAAGGAAGTTCTTGAGCAGGCAGAGAATTTCAAGAAGTATGCACAGTAAATGAGAGGTGTAAATGTAAATATGTTTTATGACGATTTAAATACAGAAGAACAAGTATCATATCTTATTAAACCAATCCTTCAAGTCCTTCAGGAAGCAGGTGGACAGTTAGAGCGTTCTGAAATTAGAGACAGAATTAGTGAGTTAGATGAGCATATTGCTGAATTTGAACAGAAACTATATACATCTAATAAAACAGGAAATCAGTACAAAAAATTTGATTTTAAGTTTAATTTTGCTATTAAAGAGCTTAGTTATGTCGGACTCATATCTTATGTGAAATTCAATCCAAAGATTACACTTACTCAAGATGGAGCAAATGTAGATTTAACAGATTTTGATGTTAAGACAGAAGTAAGGGATAAGGCACGAAGCTATTGGGAGGAACATTCGACTAAGAACAAATCGAAAAACAAGCCAGTAGAAACACTGGAGGTTGAAGATGAGGAGAATGAATCCACAGATGACGAATTGTTAGATGATTTCAAGGTAAAACTTCAGAGTGCAATCGCAAATATGTCTCCAGCAAAGTTTGAACAATTTTCACGAGCACTTCTTACAAAGATGGGAGTGGAGTTTACCAACAAAGGCGTTCAGGTGTCAAATGATGGTGGTATTGATGGCTATGGATATCACGTAGATGCCGATGATTTTAGAACAACCAGAGTGGTTATTCAGTGTAAAAGATTTAATTCAAATCCAGTGAGTGAGCCGGATATCAATCAATTTCTTGGGGCAATGAACAAATATCAAGCCGATTATGGAGTATTTATTACTAATAGCCGATTTACCAATAAGGCAAGAGAGGCTGCGAGAGAAGGTACGCCGATAACATTGATTGACGGAAATGATTTAATCAGACTGGTTATTAAATATGAATTGTATATAACACCAGTCACAACATATGTATTGGATGGTTTTTATACCGAGGATTGACACTAACGATAGCATAATTTACTCGAAGGAATTTTAGAAGGGAGCATAGAATGATGGCAAAACAAAAGACCTATATCGCAATTGACCTCAAATCATTCTATGCTTCTGTGGAGTGTAAAGAGCGAAATCGTGACCCTTTGACAACGAATCTTGTGGTTGCAGATAAAAGCAGGACAGAGAAAACCATCTGCCTTGCGGTATCTCCGTCATTAAAAAGTTATGGGATACCCGGCAGACCACGCTTGTTTGAAGTCGTGCAAAAGGTAAAAGAAGCTAATAACAACCGAAGATGGAAAGCACCAAATCGTACATTTACTGGTTCATCTGATGACAGTACAGAATTAAATGCGAATCCAGCATTGGAGATTGATTATATCGTTGCACCACCTCGTATGGCATACTATCTGGAGTATAGCACTAAGATTTACAGTGTTTACTTGAAATACATTGCTCCGGAAGATATATTCCCTTACTCGATTGATGAAGTATTCATAGATGCAACAAATTATCTGAACACCTATCAGATGACTGCAAGGGAACTTGCCATGACGATGATACAGGATGTTTTGAAAACAACAGGAATCACAGCAACAGCCGGAATCGGCACGAATATGTACTTGTGTAAAATTGCGATGGATATCGTGGCAAAGCATATTGAGCCGGACAAGGACGGTGTGCGAATAGCTGAATTGGATGAAATGTCATATCGCCGGAAATTGTGGAGTCATCGCCCGATAACCGATTTCTGGAGAGTCGGAAATGGTTATGCAAAGAAGTTAGAGGAACACGGACTTTATACAATGGGCGATATTGCAAGATGTTCTATCGGAAAGCCGAATGAACTGTATAACGAGGAATTGTTGTACAAGCTGTTCGGTATCAATGCGGAATTGCTAATTGACCATGCTTGGGGATATGAACCTTGTACGATGGAGCAGGTCAAAGCCTATAAGCCGGAAACCAATAGTGTATGTTCAGGACAGGTACTTCACTGCCCGTATGATTACGAAAAGGCAAAGTTGATTGTAAAAGAAATGACCGACCAAATGGTGCTTGATTTGGTGGATAAAGGACTTGTAACTGACCAGCTTGTGTTGACAATCGGCTATGATATTGAGAATTTAAGTAATCCGAACCTAAAATATCAATACAAAGGCGAGGTTACGATTGACCGATATGGACGCAAAGTTCCAAAGCACGCACACGGAACAGCGAATCTTGAGAAAAAGACTTCCTCTACTCGATTGATTACCAACGCCGTGATGGACTTGTATGACAGGATAGTTGACGAGCATTTGCTTGTACGCAGAATAACAATCACAGCGAATAAACTTGTTGATGAAAAATCCGTCAAGCAGGAAGATGAATACCAGCAACTCGACCTCTTTACCGATTACGAAGCACAGAGGAAGAAGCAGGCGGAGGAAGAAGAAAAATTAGAACGGGAAAGGCGTATGCAAGAAGCAATGCTGAGTATCAAAAAGAAGTTTGGCAAGAATGCTGTGTTGAAGGGAATGAACCTTGAAGAAGGTGCAACCGCCAAAGACCGAAACGAGCAAATCGGCGGTCATAAGGCTTAAACAAACTGAAATTTGAGGAATAAAATATGGGCATATTAGAAATAGTTTTTAATTCAAGAAAATTTGATTTGAATGATGATGTTCTGATGGGATTTGATAATTACTTTGATAAAAAAAGTAAGGATTATAATAGTTTTTGTTTAGACGAAGAAGATATTAATCCTTTACAAAACTTTGTAGCACAGATTAAGTCTGCTGACTCAGATAGTGTAATTTATGTATCTACTTATGGCTATGAAATCACAAATAGTAAAGGAGAAAAATCAACATACGCCGATGCTCTTTGGATTGACACAGTTTTACCTATTTCCCAAATAGAGAGATATATTGAAAAAAGTGGTGTTGCTGAACCAAGTAATATTTCTTTTGTTGGAGATAGTGATGAATGTGGAAACTATAAAGTATGGATTATAGCTCAGGAAGAGAATAATCCTCATATTATAGAGTTGACTGACCGCAAGAAGATAGACCATATGATAATATTATATTGGGATTGATAAGTTATAAAATTCCCATTTATTGGGAAGTCGCTGAGAACGAAAAATCGAAAGTTATGGAGGTACTTTATGAACGAGAGAGAAAAAATTATCCGATTATGGTTTGATATGTGGATTAAGAAAGCAGATTTAGGAATTGACAATATTTTTACAGATGATGTTGTATATACTGAGAGTTGGAGTCCTAAATATGAAAACCGCAAAACGGTAAAGCACTGGTTTGACGAATGGAATACACGCGGAAGTGTTCTTGTCTGGGAGATTAAGCAATTTTTTCATCAAGGCAATCAAACAATCGTGGAGTGGTATTTTAAAAGCAAAATGAATAATGGAAATGTTGAAGAATTTGACGGAATATCTTTAATTGTATGGACACAGGATAACAAAATAAAATCATTAAAAGAGTTTGGTTGCAATCTTCATAATTACAATCCATATCGAGATAGTGATATTCCCGTATTTCGAGAAGAAAAAGCAAATTGGTTTTGAGAGGACTATAAATTCAGGTTTGTCGAGCAAAGGAGGTGCTGTAACAGATGGATGAACATTCCTATGACGATATAATCAATCTGCCGAATCCGACATCGAAGAACCATCCTCGTATGTCACTTCACGACAGAGCAGCACAGTTTGCACCTTTTGCGGCACTTACAGGACACGATGCAGCCATTAAAGAGACTGCAAGGCTAACAGATGAACGGTTAGAGTTAAGCGATGAAGTCATTATGAAATTAAATGACCAATTAAATATGATTAGAGATAATATCGGCACAGAACAGGAAATATCAATAACTTATTTCGTGCCTGATGATAAAAAATCCGGAGGAGCATATCTCACGCATTCCGGCATAGTGAAAAAGATTGATGAATTTGAACGCAAACTGATTATGCAGGATGAAACAGTAATTCCGACTGAACAAATCAGCGTGATACAGGGAGAAATGTTCAAAGGACTATATGAGTAATAGCTTGGAAAGGGCAAACAATGGAAACAAAGCCGAGAATATTATACTTAAAGAAAATATTAGAGGAACGAACGGACGAGGAACATCCGCTTTCGACGACGCAGCTAATCAATATATTGAATGATGAATACGGAATATCTGCACATAGAACGACGGTCACAAAAGATATTGCTGCACTTCAGGAGTTTGGAATGGATATTGTTACTATCCATTCTACTCAGAGCAAATACTTTGTAGCCAGTCGTAAGTTTGAATTGCCGGAACTGAAACTGCTGATAGATGCAGTGGAGTCATCGAAGTTTATTACAAAGAAGAAAAGCAAAACGCTGATTGAGAAGATACATACGATGACCAGTCCGGGGCAGGTGGCAAAGTTGAAGCGTAATAACTATGTGGTCAATCGAATTAAGCCGGATAATGAGCAGATATATTATATCATTGACGCTATAAACGATGCCATCAATACAGGTAAACAGATTTCTTTTCAGTATTATGATTATACCGGATTAAAGAAAAAGGTTCTGAAGAACAAGGGCGAAGTGTATAAGCTCAGCCCGTATAAACTTCTCTGGTGTGGGGACTATTATTATGTTCTCGGATATTCAGAGAAGAAAAGCAAGGTTATCAATTTCAGGGTAGACCGTATTGCTTCCAAGCCGGAGATATTGGATAAAGATATTATTCCTATGCCGGATGATTTTGATATTGAGAATTACACAAAGGAAGTTTTCTTTATGTTCTCAGGCGAGAAAGTTCTTGTGGATTTACGGTGTGATAACAGCTTGATGAAAACAATGGTTGACCGTTTTGGAGAAGATGTGACAACCCTTGCGTATGATATGACTTCTTTCAGAGTACAGACCGAAGTATCAGCCAGTCCGACCTTTTTTGGTTGGGTGTTTGGCTTTAATGGCAAGGTACAAATACTTGCACCGGAAAGTGTGAAAGAACAGTACAGGCAGATGATTGCACAAGCCGATGAGGGTATGCAGCAAAAAGAAAACAAAGAACAGGAAATCTAACACTCCAAAGCATACGATGTCAAGAAACGGCAGAATCTTCTTGAAAAGCTCGCAGTATGAATATGCCGAGGGCGTGGAGTTTGAAGTTTATCCGTCTGCGGATACAACCGACCCAAACTATTATTGTGAAAATTTGTTAGCCGTGAACGAAAAAGCTGAGTAATAAGGACAGCAACTGCGAGTTGCTTGTTTGAGATAATGCGTGAGACTATAATAAAGGTGTAAGGGAGGTACTGCATAATGGATACAAAACAGGTTATACTTGAACTTCGCACTCAAAAGGGAATGTCGCAGGATGAGCTTGCAGAAAAAGTTTTTGTAAGTCGTCAGGCAGTTTCACGTTGGGAAAACGGAGAAACAGTTCCGAATACGGAAACATTGAAATTGCTGTCAAAAGTATTAGATGTTTCCATAAATACACTTTTAGGCTCACCGAGAAAGCTTATTTGTCAATGCTGCGGAATGCCGCTTGAAGATGATGATATTATCGGACACAATCACGACGGTTCTTTCAACGAGGACTATTGTAAGTGGTGTTATGCCGATGGAACATATACTTACAATGATATGGACGATTTGATTGAAGTTTGTGTTAAGAATATGGTAAGCGAGAATTTCACGGAGGAACAAGCCCGTTCTTATATGAAAGAGCTGCTTCCTACTTTGGATTACTGGAAGAAATATGATGAGCTTAGTGATAACGGTCAGTTTGAAGAATTCAAGAAAAAGTTAATCAATGAAATTAACGAATTGAATGTTGACGGAATGCCAAAGGTGGAAAAACTGAATACCCTTGTGGGAAAGTATGTGAATCTTGAGTACCGGCTTCCGAATGGGCAAGCGGCTAAGTTTTTGAATGAGGCAAAGACATATCTGGGCAATCAGCTTGAATGTGAATACGGCGGCGATAGATGTTTCGGCGTTGTTGCAGATATGGATTTTATTCTTATTTGCACTTATGAAGAAGACGGTAAGAATCCGGAACTTGTATTGTATAAGAAAAGATGAGGATAGAGAAAAATAGTAAGCCATTGGAGTTAATGATTTCAGTGCAAGCAAAGAAATTTTGAGGTGTTAGCAAATTGCGACACCTCTTTTCTTTTGCGAAAAACCTACTTGAAAAATTTTTCGTATCAGGTATAATAAAACTATCGAAAGCAAACTGCTTCCGATAGAAAAGAAAGCGAGGTGCAGGTATGAGAAGCAAGAGTCCTGAACTTATGAGTGAGATAAAAAAATATATCGAGGATTATTACCTGCAAAACAGACAATCCCCATCGACTACAAAGATTGCTGAAGCTGTTGGTATTGCCAGAGGTACAGCATACAAATACTTGGTAGAAATGGCTGAGAAGAATATGATTGAGTACGACGGGCAGGAGATTAGTACCAATGTGACCCGTAAGTACAGTGGCGAACAGACACAGACACCGATTGTAGGTTCTATTCCTTGTGGTAGTCCTCAGTATGAGGAAGAAAATATTGAAGAATATGTATCACTTCCTACTGCTATTTTCGGCAAAGGAGATTTCTTTATATTAAGAGCAAGCGGTCAGTCTATGATTGATGCAGGGATAGATGACGGCGACCTTGTGGTTGTCAAAAAGCAGGTAGAAGCCAACGAGGGCGATATAGTAGTTGCCCTTGTGGATAATCAGAATACATTGAAACGCTACTTCCGAGATGATGAGAATAAGAAAATCATTCTCCATCCGGAAAATAAGAAGATGAAAGACATCATTGTAGATGAGTGCTGCATTCAGGGTGTGGCTTGTCACATCATCAAAGAACTATAACAGAGGACAGACGAATGAGAACACTTGAAGGAATTCGCTATCTAATCAATTTGGATAGTGCGGAAATACAACAGAACTTTGCCGGAGGAGTTGCACCGCCGGACAAGGTGGAGTCGGAGGTGGACACAACTTGAGTATTTATATGTCAAGAGCCGAGTTGGAAGAAATCAGCGAAGGCTTGATAACAGCTTATGCTAATAAGTTTAGCAATCGAGTGATTCAATCCATCGACATAGAACATTTCATTACAGAATTTCTTATGTTACGAATTGAATACGCTTCTTTCGCAGAAGATGATGCAGGTAGGATTGGTTTTCTGGCAGATGGAGCAACACCATTGCTGGTACATCAGGACGGAAAAATTATTCCCTTTGTTTTCCCGAAAGATACCATCGTACTTGATAAATTTCTTCTTGCTGAAAAGGAGCAGGGACGTCGCAGATTTACAATGGCACACGAAGCGTCACATCATATCTTGAGTAAGATGTATGCAATGCCGAGTGAAGGACGCTTTCATGCAGAGTATGACAGTGAACGTAGTTATTCCAAAGAGGAACTGGCTCAGATGTTTGCGTCTGTTGAGTGGCAGGCAGATACAATGGGAGCTTCGCTTCTTATGCCGAGAAGAATTATTGAAAATGCCTTGGCGAAATATAATCAGTCAAATCCGATAAAAGTTTATGGCGATAATACCATTACTTCAAAGGATAAAGCAGTTATCCGCAGAATGGCAGCTTATATCGGAGTATCTTATACAGCCTTGGTTATCAGATTGAGAGATATGGGGCTATTTGAGTATCACAATATCCTTGAGTACATTTCCAATGAGTTAAATCTGGGAGGTGTTTCGCAATGAGGTTACAGACTCAGGTAGCACCTGAAATACAAAAGAGATTGCTTCTGTCAAGAGTAGAAGCAGAAAGCCTGAAAGAGCGTGATATTCTCTGCCCGACTTGTGGGTTCAGGATACAGAGAGTTTTTTCAGACGCAACCGGACATTTGAGTGTGAAGTGTCAGAAATGCAAGAATGTCCACATCTTAAATCTCGCTTACTTCCGAAGAATCCGTAGGAACGGATATGGCAGGAATTGCAGGCGATGAAGAGTACAAGTAAATATCGTAACGATTTCTAATCGAGTAAGCGGAGATAAGCAATTTATTTGCTAAACTACCAAGCACCGTACGAAGCCGGATAAGTGAAGAATAGAAGTATTCTTTGCTGTCCAGATTCGACGGTGCTTTTTTTGTTGTTGTTTTATTCGATTATGCTTCGTGCAGTATTAGGTCTTTTCCCTTACTTGGGAAAGGACTTTTATGTTTTATAACGCATGGCAGTGCCAGATAGCTGAGTACCCGTAATCTCCGAATTTTCTATATAAAAAAGCAATTTTAGAAAATTCAAAGGAGATTACGAAAATGACAAACAAACTTACATTAACAGAACAAGAAGAATTATTTGCAAAGGATTGTAAACTGATAAATCTTAAATACGAATATAACGGTTATACCGGAGATGAGAGATGGGCGATTATTACGGAATTATCGGTAAAAGAGCTTTGGGAGAAGTATCCACTTGTTATAGAAAGATATTCTCCGTTTGTGCATCTTTCCATTGCACAGGGAGAGGTAATTGACGACGCAAACCGCAATGAGGACAAGTATGCAAAGAGAAGCAGTCGCACGCTTGACTGCTATGGATATGACGATGAAATGTCCTCACAGTTTCATAAAGAACTTGCCATTATGTTTGACGACCCGTTTGAAAGAGCAGAGGAAGAAAGACTTGAACTGGAAAGAGAAGAATTGCGTCAGTGTGAAATCAGGAAAGCAAGAATAGCACTTTCAATGTTGCAGCCACTTCAAAGGGAACGTCTTATGAAGAATGTGTGCTGCGGTCTGAGTTCCAGAGCGATTGCAAAGCAGGAGGGCGTATATTACAGCTCCGTAGATAAGTCTATTGCAGCGGCAAAGAAAAACTTTATCAAATTTTATGAAAATCTCTGATTTTGGGTGTGCATTTCAGCACCCTTTGTCCAAATGAGTGAAGGGGTTATTTCATTCCGGATACGAATGACACTTTAAAAATTAGATTCTTGTGAGGTTATGTATATGAAAGAAAAAATGATTTGTCGTGGGGATTTATTCTACTATGACTTTGGAGATAACAGTGGTTCAGTACAAAGCGGAGAACGTCCGGTACTTGTTGTTCAGGCAGACGATTATAACCAGAATGCTCCGACGATTATTGTTGCAGCGGTTACAAGTGTAATCAAGAAAAGATATTTGCCATCGCACATTATTCTCGGCGAGGAGTTTGGACTGAAGAAACCGTCAATGGTTCTTCTGGAGCAGATACGGACAGTCAATAGAGAGGATTTGCGTGAATACATAGGTACGGTAGATGATGATAAACTTTTCAGGCAGATAAACGCAACTTTGAAAAAGACTTTTGGACTTTGGGTTTACAAGCCGGAGGGGAAAGAAAATATTCGCTGCCTATGCCCGAAGTGCCTGAATGATTACATTCACAATCCAGATTATATTGTAAGGCGACTCGACCCATTTGCAAAGCGAAAAGACAGATGTGATAAGTGTGATGGGGATGGTTGGGATTATGTTGTTACCGACAGATATTCATCAAAGAAAGAAAAGAGGTGTAAGAATGTCTAATAGCAGTGTAAAGAAGCTGAGTTATAATGTACCTCTTTGGCATAAGCCTAATTTGTCGATTGAAGAAGCATCTATATATTCCAATATTGGAACAGGGAAACTTTATGAAATGACGGAAAAGCAAGATTGCCCATTTGTACTTTGGATAGGAAGCCGCCGAATGATAAAGCGAAAAATTTTTGAGGAATATATTGCAAATCAGTATTCTATTTAATGAAAAAGTCAAATTTGCGATGAGCAAATTCGCATCGTTGGCTCAGTGTAGATTTTTGAGTATGCTGTAACCACGCAAAGGAGGTTACAGCATATGAACAACGAAAAAGATGAAACAATCTATAATGTCCCACTTTGGGAGAAAGTAATGCTTACAATTGATGAAGCCGCAGCTTATACAGGTGTTGGAAGCAGAAAAATCAGACAGCTTACCGATAATGAAAGATGTCCGTTCGTTTTATGGAATGGCTCGAAGCGACTTATCAAGAGAGAAGAATTTGTTGAATTTATAAAAAAGCAGTATTCGATATGAGGAGGTATTATTGTGAGTAATCCAGTAAAAAAAGAAAGATTAGAAGTACCGGTATGGCATAAGCCGTATCTGACCATTGATGAAGCTACTGCCTATACTGGCATTGGCAGAGAAAAACTTCGTGAAATGACAAGGTTTGCTGACTGTCCATTTGTGTTATGGGTGGGAAAACGCCGAATGATAAAAAGGGAATTGTTTGATGAGTACATTGAAAAAATGTATGAGATTTAGGAGGTGGAACGATGAATGTGGATTTTGCAGATGAAGAAATGATTGCTTATCGGGAAAGCCTTATAGAAAAGAAAAAAGAGCAGCCATTTTGGAAAAAGAAATGTTTGTCGGTAAATGAAACAGCCGCTTATACAGGTATCGGAAGGGGAAAAATACGAGAGCTGATGAAAAAGAAAGACTGCAATTTTATGACGACAGACGGTTATCAGGTGTATGTCATCATCGACAAATTTGTGGAATTTTTAAATAGCAGGAATGAAATATAGGAGGAACAGCCGTGGCTAGACCAAAACGAAAAGATAAAACAAGGACAGTTCTTCGCACGGGAGAACTTCAAAGAAGTGATGGAAGTTATCAGTACAGTTGGACTGATGAAAACCATAAAAGAAGATATGTCTATTCAAAAACGCTTGAAGCACTCAGGATTAAAGAGGAAGCGATTGAGAAAGACAAAAGTGATGGCATAAAAGCGGAAGCACGATATGTTACACTCGATGATTTATATGAGTTGTGGAAAGACCTGAAGAGAGGATTGAAAAACAACACTTTTGAGAATTACAAATATATTTATGAAACCTTTGTACGTCGGCAAATCGGTTCTAAGAGAGTTTCAACATTTTTGAAATCAGATATTAAGAGATTTTATAATTATCTGGTTGATGAGCGAGGATTGAAGCCAGCAACGGTTGATGGTGTCCACAACATTCTTCATCAGATATTTGATATGGCGGTTGATGATAACTATATCAGAAACAATCCGACAAATAATGTTTTGAGGGAATTGAAAAAAGCTCATTGCTTCAAGACAGAGAAACGCAGGGGACTGACTCGACCTGAGCAGGAATTGTTTATGGATTATCTGAAGAACTCTAATACAGCAGTGTATTGGTATCCGGTGTTTGCAGTAATGCTTGGAACGGGATTAAGAGTTGGAGAAGTTACAGGACTCAGATGGTGTGATATTGATTTGGAAGATGGAATTATAGATGTTAATCACACGTTGGTTTATTATGACCACAGAACTTCTGAGGGAAAAAAAGGCTGCTATTTTAATGTGAATACTCCAAAGACAGAAGCCGGAAATAGACAAGTTCCGATGCTCGATTTTGTTAAGGAAGCATTTATTATGGAAAAGCAGCGACAGGAATTACTAGGGGTTCACTGCGAAGCAACCATAGATGGATATACAGATTTTATATTTCTCAATCGCTTCGGACAGCCACAACATCAATCGACTTTGAATAAGGCAATCCGACGCATAATCCGTGATTGCAACGATGAGCAGTTTTTGAAAACAGAAAACCCAGAAGTGCTTTTACCGCATTTTAGTTGTCATTCGCTCAGACATACATTTACAACAAGAATGTGTGAAGCAGGTGTAAATATAAAAGTTATTCAGGATACACTCGGACATAAGGATATAACAACAACCTTAAATATCTATACTGATGTAACAAAGGAACTAAAAAGAACCGAGTTTGATGGACTGGATAAATATTTTAATAATTCAATAGCGTAGGAAAAAGTGGCGTACTTTAAAGTAAAAATTGGTACGCTGCTTTTTTGGTCTGATTGACTTATTCAATAATAAAGATTATAATTTAGTAAGCAATCCAATTGAAGACCCCATTCTCTCAATCAGGATTTACATCAAATACATCAAATAATACAACTGCTTATGCGGAAAGTAATCAATTTTAAAGGTAAACAAGGCTTTTTATCTGGTTGAAAAAAGCAAAGTAGGGAGTTGCTCAGGAATATGAGTGGCTTCGGAATTGCGTCGGAGAAAGTCCCTCACATGAAGAACTTGGGGGATTTAAACAAGAAAGCAAAAGCTAAAAAACTAGTGGAAGCTGCACCTGTAAAGGTTGATTTCTCGAATGTAAAAATTGAACCAATCTTCACAGATATGGTAGATTTTGAAACATTCAGTAAGTCGGATTTCCGTGCTGTTAAGATCTTAGCTTGTGAAGCTGTAGAAAAATCTAAGAAGCTATTAAAGTTCACTTTGGATGATGGCCAACGTAAAGATCGCGTTATTTTAAGCGGAATTCACGAATATTATGAACCAGAAGAATTGGTTGGAAAGACTGCAATTGCGATTGTAAACTTACCACCAAGAAAAATGATGGGTATTAATTCTGAAGGTATGTTGATCTCAGCTGTTCATGAAGAAAATGGTCATGAAGGACTAAACTTATTGATGGTTGATGACAAGATTCCTGCAGGAGCTAAGCTTTACTAGGATTAAAAAAATTAGTGATTTTTGGTTGTAAATTTATACATTTACGCCAAACTTACGCCAAAAAATTAAGAAGAAAAAGATGGTTACACTAGTAAAGTGAATTATTTTGTATTGAATTAAACAAAGAGCAACTCTCTGATGAAGGGGGTTGCTCATTTTTGTTATTAAATTCATGAAGAAAATATAGCAACTAATTTAATACCACATAGTTAATATGACGCCCTTTTTAATGTTGATGGGTTACTGATATCATTGAACTTTTAATGTTTGATTTTAAATGACACCTTTTTTAATGTGTCTTTCAAAATATAAGTGAAAAATACGCTATACATGTGTTTTGAATATAGGAATTATGTGTTATTGAGGTTAAACGCAGTAAAATATAACATATTGTTATTATAAAAGTCGCTGTTTTCAAAAAAAGACGCCGAAAAATAGACGGTTGACATTAAAAAAGTTGCTATATTCTTTATAAATTGCTCTAAATTCGTTTGATTGGTATTATAAAAGGTATTGTTTTCATAAAAACTACAGAAAATTAAGCGAATGGTATTATAAAATGGTTCATGGTCTTACAATTAGCCATCTTCATTTTCTTTTGAAATAATGCTTTTTCTTCTTCAGTTAAATTAATTTTGAGCTGAACATTTCTAGTTCTATGTGTCACGACAATCACTTCCTTTGCCTAAAAAATGGGGCCTTAGAGTTCTCCCTAACAAGTTAAAATTGCTAAAAAAAGAAGCAGTTCCATAAGGGGCTGCTTCATCAATTTTCGGTAAGTGGGTACACACTTACTGTGCTTGCGACAAAAGTATAGTTTGTATAGTATAGCGTTAAGCTAGTATTTAATTTTAATTTAATTTTAATTTTAAGTTCTTTTTTTTAAACCTATTTTAATTCTGAAAGTATTAAAATACTTCTGTCCTAAGGATAAAGAGATTGTGAATTTAATGGTGAGGAGGAAATTTATGATTGATGTAATCATGTTATCTATTTTAGTTATTTCGTTTTTTCTTATGACAGGGTTTGTAAATTGGATTGATAAAGAATTAAAAAGATAGAGGTGATGATAAATGTTTATTATGATAGTAATTATTATATTACTTTCTTGTTATCTTTTGTATGCTTTGGTAAACCCAGATAAATTTTAACTTATATTATAGAAAGAGGAAGGTAATATGAATACTATACTCAACGGCGATGAGGAAAATGAAAAATACTTTTGTTTAGAAATGAAAAAGCTTATTTGTTCTGGTAAATTACAAGAAGCTATTCAAATTATTTGCAATTTTATGTCAAAACATCCAAATTCTGCTATACCTCATAATTTATTAGGGATTATATATGAAAAAAAACGCAATCATATTCTAGCAATGAAACATTTTAGAGCGGCGTGGTGTTTAGATCCAACTTATTTACCTGCTCGAGAAAATATGTCTAATTTTAGTAGTTTTGAAACGATGCATAGATTTTTTTATGAAGAGTCAGACTGTTCTAAAAGCGAGCAAAAATATGAGATTAAATATGATAGTAGACATATCGCACATGTCGTTGAAAAAAATAAATTTATGTAAATGGAGGGTCATTTATGGTACAGATAGTTTGTACATTATTATTGTTTATGGTTATCATCTTTCCGATTGGAAATTATGTTTACCATGTGTCTGTTGGTAAGAGAACATTTGCAGATCCAGTATTTGATAAAATGGATAATTTTGTGTTTAGGATACTAAAAATAGATACATCAACGATGACTTGGAAAAAATATGCTATGTCATTATTGATGGTCAATTTATGCCTAGTTTTCATTGGGTATTTGATTTTAAGAATTCAATCAATTGGATTTTTAAATCCAAATGGTATTAGTGGTATGGAAGAATCATTGTCTTTTAATACCATTATATCTTTTATGACAAATACGAATTTACAACATTATGCTGGAGAATCTGGATTATCATATTTATCTCAAATGCTTGTGATTATTATGATGATGTTTACTTCTGCTGCAACGGGTTTTTCTGCATGTATTGCTATGATTAGAGGTTTGTTAGGTAAAAAAATGGGTAATTTCTATGTTGATTTTATCCGAATCATTAACCGATTTTTATTACCTTTATCAATGATTATTGGATTATTTCTTGTATGGCAAGGTGTTCCACAAAATTTGAATTCAAATATTGAATTAACAACAATAGAAGGAAAAATTCAAGAAATTGCATCTGGTCCTATAGCAGCGTTAGAATCTATTAAACACTTAGGAACAAATGGTGGGGGATTTTTAGGTGCCAATTCAGCTACACCTTTAGAAAATCCAACAATTATTACAAATATTATCGAATTATTTTCAATGATGATTTTGCCGGTTTCTTGTATTTTTGTTTTTGGTAGAATGGCATATGATAAGCATGAAGAATCAAAAGCAAATAACAGAGTTTATACTTTGTCAACTAAAAATTGCAATAGAGCAAACAAAGTGTGGATTGGCAAGGAAGGAAGAACAATTTTCGTTGCTATGTCAATATTATTTGTTATTGGTTTAGGAGTTTGTTTTTGGAGTGAATCGCTAGGAAACCATGCAGTAGCACAAGCAGGTATCACAGAAACTTTTGGTAATATGGAAGGAAAAGAAGTAAGATTTGGTGTTGCACAATCCGCATTATTTACTACTGCGACAACATCTTTTACAACTGGATCCGTCAATAACATGCATGATACATTAACGCCATTAGGTGGATTAGTTCCATTAATGCATATGATGTTGAATGTTGTTTTTGGTGGAGCTGGTGTTGGGCTTATGAATATGTTAATCTATGCCATTATTGCCGTGTTTATTTGTGGCTTGATGATTGGTAGAACACCCGAATATCTTGGTAAAAAAATTGAAGGAAAAGAAATGAAACTTGCAGCTTTATGCATTATTATTCATCCATTATTGATTTTAGGTTTTAGTGCTTTAGCTGTATCTATTCCAGAAGGTGTTAACGGTATTACGAATCCTAGTTTTCATGGTTTATCGCAAGTTTTATATGAGTTTGCTTCATCAGCAGCTAATAATGGTTCAGGTTTTGAAGGTTTAGTAGATAATTCATTATTTTGGAATATGAGTTGTGGTATAGTCATGTTTTTAGCTCGATATTTGCCAATAATCATTCAACTAGGTATTGCTGGTAGTTTGATGAATAAAATAGATATTAACGAATCTACAGGAACTTTAAAAACTAATACTCTAACATTTGCAATTATATTAGTAATTGTTGTTTATATTTTTGCAGCACTAACATTTTTACCTGCAATTGCATTAGGACCAGTTGCAGAGATGTTGACATTATAGGAGGAATAAAAATGAGTAAAAAAGAAAAGAAGCAATTTATTACGAAAGATATCTTCTATTCTTCAATTAAAGGTGCTTTTACAAAGTTATCTCCAAAATATATGATAAAAAATCCGGTTATGTTTGTTGTTGAAGTTGGATTTATTTTATGTACAATATTAGTTTTTTTTCCTCATTTGTTTCATGATGAAGGAAGTAATTTAAGCCTATATAATGCAATAGTTGCGATTATTTTGTTTGTCACATTATTGTTTGCAAATTTTGCTGAGTCCGTTGCTGAAGGACGTGGCAAAGCACAAGCAGATACTTTAAAAAAGACAAAAAAAGATACGAAAGCACGTTTGATTTTAGATGATGGATCTGAAAAGGAAGTATCTAGTAGTGAACTAAAAAAAGGTGATATTGTACTTGTTAAAACTGGTGAATTAATTCCTAGTGATGGTGAAATTATAGATGGTATTGCTAGTGTTGATGAATCAGCGATAACTGGTGAATCGGCTCCTGTCACAAAAGAAGCAGGAGGAGATTTTGCTTCAGTTACCGGGGGTACTACTGTTGTTTCTGATTGGATTAAAATTGAAATATCAACAGATCCAGGTCATTCGTTCTTGGATAAAATGATTTCTATGGTCGAAGGCGCTTCTAGAAAGAAAACTCCAAATGAAATTGCCTTGAATACTTTGTTAGTATCTTTAACTATTATATTTTTAATAGTAATCGTCACATTATATCCTCTCGCTACATACCTAAATGTTAAAATTCCAATTTCAACGTTAGTAGCATTAACAGTATGCTTAATCCCAACCACAATTGGGGCATTACTTAGTGCAATTGGTATTGCAGGTATGGATCGTGTTACTAGATTTAATGTTATTGCACTATCTGGAAAGGCAGTAGAAGCATGTGGTGATGTTGATACAATGATTTTAGATAAAACAGGTACTATTACATTCGGAAATAGATTGGCGAGTGATTTTATTAATGTTGACGGTGTAGATGAAACGGATCTTGTGAAATATGCATGTATTGCATCGTTAAAAGATACGACACCTGAAGGGAAATCAACAGTAGAATTAGCTGAAAAGATGGGAGTTACATTAAATATTGATGATTACAAGAATGCAACATTCATTGAATTTACAGCTAGTAGCAAAATGAGTGGGATTGATCTTGAAGATGGTACTAAAATAAGAAAAGGCTCTGGTGAAGCCATTATTAATTATGTAAAAAATTTAAATGGATTAATTCCTTCTGATTTAAATGAAAAAGTGGAAAATATTTCAAAATTAGGAGGGACTCCGTTGGTAGTTTGTGCTAATGACAAGATTTTAGGTGTTATTTATTTAAAAGATACAGTAAAACCAGGATTGACAGAAAGATTTGATCGTTTGCGTAAGATTGGTATTAAAACGATTATGTGCACAGGGGATAATCCTTTAACAGCTGCAACTATTGCTGCTGAAGCTGGTGTTGATGGCTATATTGCTGAATGTAAACCCGAAGATAAAATAGAAGCAATAAAAAAAGAACAATCATTAGGGAAAATTGTAGCTATGACTGGTGATGGAACAAATGATGCACCAGCCTTAGCCCAAGCTAATGTAGGAATAGCAATGAATAGCGGAACTACTGCTGCCAAAGAAGCAGCTAACATGGTAGATTTAGATTCGGATCCAACGAAAATATTAGAGGTAGTAGAAATTGGTAAGCAATTATTAATTACAAGAGGATCGTTAACTACATTTTCTATAGCAAATGATATTGCAAAATATTTTGCAATTATTCCAGCAATTTTTACAATTGCAATTCCACAAATGAACGTCTTAAATATTATGGGACTTAGCTCTCCATCAAGTGCAATTTTATCGGCATTAATCTTTAATGCGATTATTATTCCCTTCCTAATACCGTTAGCTATGAAAGGTGTCAAATATAAACCTATGAGTGCATCTAAACTATTGGGAAGAAACATGATGATTTATGGTTTAGGAGGCGTAATTTGTCCATTTATTGGTATTAAATTAATTGATATTCTCATTTCACCATTACTGGTTTTTTTAGGATTATAGGAGGATGTTTATGAAATGTTTATTTAATAAATTAAAAACACCATTTAAATTATCATTAGTAATGTTCGTAATTTGTGGATTGATTTATCCTATGTTAATGACAGGGTTATCTCAAGCTATCTTCCCACATCAAGCAAATGGAAGTCTAATTGAAATTGACGGAAAAGTTATAGGTTCTGAACTGGTTGGACAAGATTTTACGGATGAGAGATTGTTTCATTGTAGACCTTCTGCTGTAAATTATAATACTTTCACACAAAACGAAAAAGAAAGCAAAGGACAAGTTTTACCATCATCTGGAAGTGAAAATTTAGCATCAAGTAATCCTAAATTAGAAAAAAGAATTAATGATGATATTGAAAAATTTCTACAAGAAAATCCTACGATAAAAAGAGAAGATATTCCTGCAGATATAATAACTGCATCTGGATCAGGATTAGATCCACATATTTCTGTTGATGCTGCTAATGTTCAAATTGATAGAGTGTCAAAAAATACGCATATTTCTAAGGAGGTATTGAAAAAATTAATAAAGGATAATACTGAAAATAAATTACTTGGTATCTTTGGCGAAGAAAAAGTTAATGTGTTGCAATTAAATCTATCTTTAATAAGAGAAATCAAACAAAGTTAAAATCGATTTTCTATAATTACTAATAAAGCAAAAATAGTATCTTATTGCTATACAAATGATAGTCTAAATAATTCTTTATTTGATTTTTTGGAAATGTTATAATATATAGGAATTTACACGAACGGAGATGAACACTGTGAATAATTTAATGAATGTATTAATAGTTGAAGATGAGTCCGCTATACGAAATTTAATATCAACTGCATTAGAAACAAATGGTTATAATTTCGAAATGGCTACGAATGGTAGTATGGCGTTGTCATTACTAGTTAAACATCAATTTGATATTATTTTGCTTGATTTAGGTTTGCCAGATTTAGATGGAATAGATATCATAAAAAAATTACGTACATTTTCATTTACTCCAATTATTGTAATTAGTGCCAGAAGCAACGATGATGACAAAATTACAGCCTTAGATATTGGAGCGGATGACTATATAACTAAACCATTTAGTGTAGAAGAATTGTTAGCTCGAATTCGCTCAACTTTGAGAAGAATTCAGTACAAAGAAAATACATTAAATAATGATAATTATTTTGTGAATGGACATTTAAAAATAGATTATATTGCTCAATCTGTATATGTAGATGATAAAGAAATTCATTTAATGCCTATTGAATACAATCTATTGTGCTTATTATCTAAGAATATAGGAAGAGTATTAACACATCAGTATATATTAGATAAAGTATGGGTTAACTCTATTGAATCTGATTTATCTTCATTAAGAGTTTATGTAACTTCTTTAAGAAAAAAAATAGAGAAAATATCAAATGAAAAATACATACAAACACATGTTGGGGTAGGTTATAAAATGATAAAAATAGATAATTCTGATGTTGAGGATAAAAATAATGAGTAATCAAAATACTGATTCTATCATGGTATGTCTTTCTCCTTCACCATCCAATATCCATGTAATTCGTGTTGCTAGTAGTATGCTGCGAAATAAAAAAGACCATTTTTATGCATTGTATATATCTGATACGAAAAGGACATTAAGTGATTCAAATCAGGAACAGCTAGATAAAAATATTGCTTGTGCAAAACAATTAGGAGCAGAGGTGGAAATTGTTTCTTCTGAGGATATAGCGGGTGAAATTTTTAAATTTGCTAATATATATAAAGTAAATAAACTTGTCATCGGAAAAAACATGAATATGAGATTTCATCTCTTTCAAAAACCAATTTATCAATATTTATTAGAGAATATTGAAGACATTAATTTAATTATCGTGCCAGTAAAAGAAAATAGAATATTCAAGAGATTAAACAATAAAAGTAAATTGACACTAAAATCGATTGTTACTAGTATTCTTATATTGTTTATCTGTACAGTAGTTGGTTTTGTGTTTTTTGATATGGGATTTCATGATTCTAATATTATTATGATTTACTTAATTGGTGTTTTATTGATTGCCTTAACTACATCAAATATCATATGCAGTGTCGTTTCATCGATTGCTAGTGTTATTTTATTTAACTTTTATTTTACACTGCCTATATTAAGTTTATCTTTTTATGATTCAGCTTATTTAATGACATTTGTAATTATGATTATAGTTGCTTTTTTAATAAGTACACTAATGAATAAAATTCAATTAACAGCTACAAGTTATGCTAATATGGCTAATGTTTCTCGTATTTTATTAGAAAAAAACCAGCTTTTGCAAAAACAACAATCTGTGGAAGATATATTTAATTGTGGATGCAAACAATTATCAAATTTATTTAATAGAGATATTGCGTATTTTCCAATTGAGAAGTCTTCTATACAAAATCCTATTCTGTTTCCCAAAAAGGAAAATTCTTGTTGTAAAGAGTTTTTGAATGCTAATGAGATAGGCGTTGCAAAATGGGTAGCAATCAATGGAAAGCATGCAGGAGCGACAACTCGTTATTTATCAGGATCAAAGAGTATCTATTATGCTGTATTAACGGATGATAAAATATATGGAGTTATTGGTATTTATTTAGGTAACGATGTTTTAGAATCATTTGATAAACGTATTTTATTGGCTATATTAAGTGAAATGGCTATGTGCTTGGAAAATATAAAAAGTAATGAAGAAAAGAATGAGGCTATTATAAAAGTAAAAAAAGAGCAATTTAGATCTGATTTACTTAGGTCTATATCTCATGATCTCAGAACGCCGTTGACTTCGATATATGGTAATGCTGATGTGTTGTTAAATGATAATGGTAATTTGAAGAATGATAAAAAAAATGCTTTATACAAAAATATATATGACGATTCTTTGTGGTTGATCAATTTAGTAGAAAATCTATTATCAATAACTCGTATGGAAGATGGTAGCGTGAAATTAAGAATAGAACCAGAAGTTATAGAAGATGTAATTGATGAATCATTAAGTCATGTTAGTAGAATCAAAGATAATCGTAAAATTAAAGTGAATATTTCTGATGATTTTTTAATGGCGGATATGGATGCGAGATTAATTGTACAGGTCTTAATAAATTTAATTAATAATGCGATAAAATATACAGAAGATGAATCAACAATTTCTATAAACGCTTATCAAATAAAAAATAATGTGTATATTGAAGTGTGTGACAATGGAAGTGGAATAAAAGATATTGATAAAAATAAAATTTTTGAAAAATTCTATACTGTAAATCATTCTGTTGTCGATAGTAAGAAGAGTATGGGACTAGGTTTGTCATTATGTAAATCAATTGTTGAAGCACACGGAGGTGTTATATCTGTAAAAGATAATCAACCAACAGGGGCTATTTTTACATTTAGTTTACCGGCTACAAAGATAACTATAAATAAGAACATGGTTAATTGTTAAATAATATAAGGAGATGTTAGTATTGGAAGAGGCGAAAAATGGAAAATTAACAATTTTTTTTGGATATTGTGCAGGAGTTGGAAAAACCTTTTCTATGTTAAATACAGCTCAGCAAAAATCTGTTGAAGGTGTAGATGTAGTAATTGGATATATAGAAAGTCATGATAGACCAGATACACAGAACCTAACATATGGATTAGAAAAAATACCGACTAAAGAGGTACTTTATAAGGGGCATCATTTTTCTGAGTTCGATTTAGATAAAGCATTAGATAGACACCCTCAACTAATACTAGTTGATGAATTAGCTCATACAAATGCGCCTACTTCTAGACATAAAAAAAGATATAGTGATATTGAAGAATTATTGCGAGCAGGTATAGATGTTTATACTACGGTAAATGTACAACACATAGAAAGTTTACACGATGTTGTAGAAAGTATTACAAAAGTAAAGGTAAATGAGAGGATTCCTGATTATATATTTAATGATGCAGATGATGTTAAGCTAATAGATGTTGATATAAATGATTTAATAGAAAGGTTAAAACAGGGTAAAATTTATAGTAAGACACAAGCAAAAAGGGCGTTAGAGAATTTTTTTATAAAAGATAATTTAATAGCATTACGAGAAATTTCATTAAGGAAATGCGCTGATCGTATAAATTTATATGCAAAAGATGAAAATAAGCAATTTCTTAAAGAAAAAATATTGGTTTGTTTAGGAACATCACCAACGAATCAAAAAGTAATTCGAACCGCTTCTAAAATGGCTCAAGCATTTCATGGAGAGTTTACAGCTTTGTACGTTGAAAATTCTGATTCACAAGAATTAGATTTAAAAGCTTTCCAACAACTCAAAAAAAACATTTCTCTTGCAAAGGAGTTACAAGCAAACATTGTATCTACATCTGGTGATGATATAGCCTATCAAATTAGTCAGTATGCTAAAACAGCAGGAGTATCTAAATTAGTTTTAGGACGTTCATATCAAAAAAAATCAATTTTTAATAAACCAACGATAGTAGATAAATTAACAAAATTATCTCCTAATTTAGATATATATATTATTCCAGATAACAATTCGAGCAATCAAAATCTAAACAGTGTAAAATATCAATATCAAAATTTTTTTCGCTTTTCTACTCGGGATAGCTCTATTTCAATAAGTACATTATTGATTATAACCATCTTAGCATATTTCGCACAAATTGCGGGATTTGATATTACTACGATTATATTATTATATGTATTATCATCATGTATTATAGGTAGTTTAACATTACTTCCTATTTATAGTTTTATAATACCGTTTATAAATGTATGTTTAATAAATTATTTATTTATTAAACCAAAATATTCTTTGGAAATAATTTCATCAGAATATGTTATGGTATTAATTGTAATGATTGTCGTTTCCTTTATTATAAATGTTTTAAATTTTAAATTAAAGAAGGAAAAAAATAGCGCATCTTTACGTGCTTATAGCATGGAGGTTTTGTTAGAAACAAGCCAAAAACTACAACAAGCAAAAACTTACAATGATGTTATGAAAGAAACATGTGTTCAATTAAATAAATGGTTAAAACGAATTATTATTTTTTATCCTGTAAATAGAAAAATGTTAGATAAACCATATATTTATAATCCGAATAATCTTTTGGATGATAGCAATATATTTTTGACAGAAAAAGAAAGAACAGTGGCAAAATGGGTTTATATAAACAATAAAAATGCGGGTCCAACCACTAGCACATTGCAAGAAGCAAAGGCTTTGTATTTATCTATTCGGCGAAATGATAAAATATATGGTGTTATAGGAATAGATATGATTAGCAACAAAGCGTTAAGTCAATATGAAAAAAGTTTAATTAAAACAATTTTAAATGAAGTTTCTCTAGCAATGGATTCTTTAGAAAGATAATAATAAACACTCAAATGATTGTTATTTCATTTTTTATTTCCTCAATCTCTTCTTGCGGAAAATTGAAATCATCTAACCCAATCATCATGCTATCATTTTCATCAGGTACGGCCTCAATGATAGCTTTGTAGATATGAGTTTCATCTTTTATTGCAAGAAGATAATTGTACATATGAATGTTTTTCATAGCTATTGTATATTATGGCGCTCTAAAATAGTGTAGGGTTATGTGAAAATACCGGCTTTAAATTATTGTAGGGTTTCCGTATTAGGTTAAGAAAACTTAAA